>JAIELO010000049.1 GCA_019752915.1 Burkholderiaceae bacterium | reverse complement strand
CGCTGGGGCTGGTGATTGCCCTGATGAGCATTCCGCGCGCCGCCTTTATCCTGATCGGTGGCGCCGTGGTGGATCGCTACTCGCCCAAACGGGTGCTGATGCTGAGTAAATTTGCCAACGCCATCCTGCTTGCGCTGCTGGCCATGCTGGTACTGCGCCAGCCGGAAGCGCTCACCTTGTCACTGCTGGGACAATTCAAGCTGCAACTGGTGCTGACGCCGCATATCACGCTGATGCTGATCTACGCGCTGGCCTTCGGCATCGGGCTGGCACAGGCCTTCGGCGTGCCGTCCGCTACCGCCATCATGCCGCAAGCCATTCCGGCTGAAGCGCTGCAGGCCGCCAATGGCATGCTGATGGGCTTACGACAGCTCTCCATGCTACTCGGCCCGATGCTGGCGGCCGTGCTGCTGGCCTGGTCCGCACCGGAGAGTGCCGCGAGCGCGCAAACCGGCACTGCACTGATGGGTGATGCGCCCGGTCTGGCCTGCGCATTTGCGCTCGATAGCCTGAGTTTTCTGCTCTCCGCATGGACCCTGAGCCGGGTACGCAATCTGCAGGCAGCGGCAGCGCAACACAGCACCACATCCGTGTGGCGCTCCATCGGTGACGGCTTGCTGATGGTGTGGCGCGACGTACCGCTGCGGCTATGCTTTATCTACTGGGGCACCGTGTCCCTGTTCATCGGCGGCGCAATGCAGGTCGCCCTGCCGGTACTGGCAAACCGCGTACTGCATGGCGCCAGCGCCTTCGGCATCCTGCTGGCCGCGAACGGCGCCGGCACGCTGCTCGGCATGGCGGGCGCCGCGTTCATCGGCGCGCGTCTGCGTGCCACCAGTTTCGGCACCATGATTCTGTTAATGGATGGACTGGCTGGCGTGCTGGTACTGGGACTCGGCGCAGCCGATACCGCATGGCTGGCGTGCGCGCTGCTGCTCACGCTCGGCGTACTCAGTGGCTATGTGCAGATCAACGTCTTCACGTGGATCCAGCAACGCGTGGCGCCGCAGATGATGGGGCGCGCCATGAGTATCTTCATGTTCATCTTCATGGGGTTGGCGCCGGTGTCTGCGGCGGCGACGGGCTGGCTGCTGACGCTGATCAGCCTGTCGCAATTGTTCGTCGGTGGTGGCATCATACTGATCATCTTTGCCGTACTGGCGTATCTGCTCACGCCGATCCGCCGCATCACCGCAAACACGACCAACATCACAAGCACAGCGCAGTAAAGGAACGGCATGGAAACCAAGTGGCTGGAAGATTTTATTTCACTGGTCGAGACCAATAACTTCAGTCGTTCGGCAGCGCTGCGCCACGTCACGCAACCGGCATTTTCGCGCCGCATCCAGTCGCTGGAAAACTGGCTGGGCACCGACCTGATCGACCGCACCTCCTACCCCACCAGCCTGACCCCGGCCGGGGTAGTGTTCTACGAACAGGCGCTGGAAATGCTGGCACAGATTAACGGCGCGCGGGATATGCTGCGCTCCAAGCGCGCCGCCGCGCAGACCAGTATCGATCTGGCGGTGCCGCATACTTTGTCGCTCACCTTCATACCGAAATGGCTGACCGCACTGGAGCAGGATTTCGCGCCGATTAGCAGCCGTCTGATGGCGCTCAATGTGCACGATGCGGTGATGCAGCTGGTCGAAGGTGGTTGCGATCTGCTGCTGTGCTACCACCATCCGCGCCAGCCGGTGCAGCTGGATCCGGGCCGCTACGACATGCTGGTACTGGGGCGCGAATCGCTGCGCGCCTATGCCCGCTGCGATAAAAACAAGGTACCGGAATTCACCTTACCCGGCACCAAAAAAGAACCGCTGCCCTTCCTCTCCTACACTAACAATGCCTATCTGGGACGCATGGTAGAGCTGATTCTGGGCGACGCGCGCACCCCGCTGCATCTGGATCGACAGTACGAAACCGATATGGCGGAGGGCCTGAAAATGATGGCACTGGAGGGACGCGGCATCGCCTTTCTGCCGGAATCGGCGGTCACCCGCGAACTCAAACAGAAGCAGCTGGCACGTGCCGATGAAGGCAACGCGCAGTGGGAAATCGAGATGGAGATCCGCCTCTACCGCGAGCGTCCGTCAAGCACCCGGCGCGGCAAAGTCATCGTCGAACAGCTGTGGAATTTCCTCGAACAGCAGCAGAAAAACAGTGCCCGCAAACGTCGCGTGGCAGTTTCCGAACGCTAGTGCTATAAATACCGGAATTTCATAACTATGCATTTTTTGCATAGTTAGATGCGCATACAGCATTGGCAGCCCCGCAGTCTCAGGTTTTATGATTCGGCCCACTTGAAGCGCGCCACAAGCGCAATTTAGCCTCGAATCTATCGGAGACCTGAGCATGACTAACGTACCAGCACACGCACTGCCTTCCTACCTGAATCCAGAAGATCTGGGACCGTGGGGCGTCTACCTGCAGCAGATCGATCGCGTCACGCCGCACCTCGGCAGTCTGTCGCGCTGGGTAGAAACCCTGAAACGCCCGAAGCGTATTCTGACCGTTGACGTTCCGATCGAACGCGACGACGGCAGCATCGCCCACTACGAAGGCTATCGCGTACAGCACAATATGTCGCGCGGTCCGGGCAAAGGCGGCGTGCGTTTCCATCAGGATGTCACGCTCTCCGAAGTCATGGCGTTGTCGGCATGGATGACAGTCAAAAACGCCGCCGTGAACGTGCCATACGGCGGCGCTAAAGGCGGTATCCGGGTTGACCCGAAAACCCTGTCGCGTGGTGAACTGCAGCGTCTGACCCGCCGCTACACCAGCGAAATCGCCCTGATCATCGGACCAAACAAGGATATTCCGGCACCGGACGTCAACACCAACGAACAGGTGATGGCATGGATGATGGACTCCTACGCCATGATCGAAGGCAATCTGTCGACCGGCGTCGTGACCGGCAAACCAATCTCGCTGGGTGGCTCGCTGGGCCGCCGCGAAGCTACCGGTCGCGGTGTGTTCGTGGTCGGTCGCGAAGCCGCTGCCAAGCGCGGTGTCGCCATCGAAGGTGCCCGCGTTGCAGTACAGGGCTTTGGTAACGTCGGCGGTGTCGCCGCGACCATGTTCGCCGAAGCCGGCTCGAAAGTCATCGCCGTGCAGGATCACACCGGCACCGTGGTACACCAAGGTGGTCTGGACATTCCACGTCTGCACCAGCACGTCGCCGAATGCGGTAGCGTCAGCGGCTTCCCCGGCGCTGAAGCTTTCCTCGATCGCGACGCCTTCTGGGGCATCGAATCCGACATTCTGATTCCGGCCGCGCTGGAACAGCAGATTACCGCTGCCAATGCACCGAAGATCCGCACCAAAATTATTCTGGAAGGCGCCAACGGTCCGACCACTCCTGAAGCCGACGACATCCTGACCGACAAGGATGTGCTGATCGTGCCGGACGTGCTGGCCAATGCCGGTGGCGTGACCGTTTCCTACTTCGAGTGGGTACAGGACTTCTCCAGCTTCTTCTGGAGCGAAGACGAGATCAATGCCCGTCTGACCCGCATCATGCAGGAAGCCTTCAATGCAGTATGGTCGGTAGCACAGGAGAAGAAAGTCACCCTGCGCACCGCCACCTTCATTCTGGCTTGCACCCGCGTGCTGCAGGCGCGCGAAGTGCGCGGCCTGTATCCATGATTTACTGATCCCCAGCAGTTTGCGCCTGCACCGGCTTCGGCCCGTGCAGGCGTTTTTTACATGTAGTGCAGAACGAATTCAAGGGAAACCATGAGCACCATCGAACAGAAAGCGCTGGCCTACCACCGTCAGGGCAACGCAGGAAAAATCGCGATTGAAGTGACCAAGAGTGTCGCGACTCAGGAAGATCTGGCACTGGCGTATTCGCCCGGCGTGGCAGCACCGTGTCTGGAGATCCAGCGCGAACCGGCACGCGCTTACGAGTACACCGCCAAAGGCAATCTGGTAGGCGTGATCACCAACGGTAGTGCAGTGCTAGGCCTCGGCAATATCGGCGCGCTGGCCGGCAAGCCGGTCATGGAAGGCAAAGTCGTGCTGTTCAAGAAGTTCGCCGGCATTGACGCCTTCGACATCGAGATCGACGAGACCGATCCGGATAAGCTGGTGGAGATTATCGCCGCCCTGCATCCCACTTTCGGTGGCATCAATCTGGAAGACATCAAGGCGCCGGAATGCTTCTATATCGAACGCAAACTGCGCGAGCGCCTGTCGATCCCGGTGTTCCATGACGACCAGCACGGTACTGCGATTGTGGTGGGTGCCGGCATGCTGAACGCGATCGAACTCAGTGGCCGCGACATCGCCACCGTGAAAATTGTCTGCTCCGGTGCTGGCGCCGCTGCCATGGCCTGCCTCGATTTGCTGCTTGATCTGGGTGCACGGCGCGAGAATATCTTTGTTTGCGACAGCAAGGGCGTGCTGACTAACCGCCGCCAACTGGATGGTGAAAAAGCCGTCTGGGCACAGGATACCGATGCAACCACGCTGTCGCAGGTGATCGTCGCTGCCGACGTGTTCCTCGGCGTTTCCGGCCCGGGCGTGCTGTCGCCACGCGATGTCGAACAGATGAAGGCACAGCCTATCGTGTTCACGCTGGCCAATCCGGAACCGGAACTGCGCCCGGAACTGGTACGCGAAGCGGCACCGGACGCCATCATTGCCACCGGTCGTTCCGACTATCCGAACCAGATCAATAACGCGCTGTGCTTCCCTTATCTGTTCCGCGCGGCGCTCGATAGCGGTGCTTCGACCATCAATCTGGAAATGAAACGTGCCTGCGTAATCGCGCTGGCCGAGATGGCGCGCAGCGATGCCCGCTTCGGCAAAGATTATGTGGTACCGGGTCTGCTCGATCCGCGCCTGCTCTCCGGCGTGACGCCGAAGATCGCCAGCGCCGCCTTCCGCAGCGGTGTGGCACGCAAGCAGCTCGACGAACAGGTATATGCCGAAGACCTGAAAGATCTGGCCGAAAACCTGCTCTAAGGGCGTAGTACTACCTACCACACCCGCTAGCGAACCGGACTAACTGAGCTAGCTTGCTAGCCTGATTTACTGGCGGGTGATACGGAACGCTTCCAGATGATATTCGTCGCCGACTAGCAGTAAGGTATGGTCGGCGAAGATCAGCTGGCGCAGCACCGGGAAATTTCCCATCGTCAGACTGCCGCCATACAGACGCATGCGCTGAATGGTGGACTTCTGTGCCGACAGGGCGGCAGTGCCGATACCATAGTCGGCCACGACGATGACATCCCCCTGCGGATCGCCACTGCTGTAAGTGCCGACACCCACATCGGCCAGCAGCAATCTGCCT
The DNA here is from genome assembly GCA_019752915.1 of Burkholderiaceae bacterium. Lineage (GTDB taxonomy): Bacteria > Pseudomonadota > Gammaproteobacteria > Burkholderiales > Burkholderiaceae_D > Rugamonas. Next base: position 5,047 of record JAIELO010000049.1, on the reverse strand, counting down.
TGCAATTGGCGTGCATCGATGGTGGGTGCGCGCCCTGAGGCAGCCCACTGCGTCGACAGAATCTCCAGTCCCAGTTCGGTACGCCCGGTCGGCAGCACGGCCACGCCGGATTTATCCAGCGCGACACCGAGCACCCCGCCCGGACTGGTGAAGCTGGCCTTGCCATTCCAGATCGCGCCCATCTTCCCTTTGCTATCGAGTGCTACCGGCTGTGGTTCCGCGCCACTGGTGCCAAGCGAACGCACCACCGGCGCACCCAGCCCGCGCGGCCACATTGCCAGCATGGCGGTAGAACCATCAAGCCATGTGGTCAGCACCGTGCCGTCCGAGGTTGCAACACGAGGACGCACGGCCGACGAGGCGATCTGGAACGGTGGCGTCAGCTGACGGCCAGTGAAGTCGTATTTGCACAGCTTGAGCAGATACTGGGTTTTGTCATTGATCGGCAGCAGCGAGAAGGTGGTCGCCAGCCAGAAACCATTGCCATCCACGGCAGCGGCATTTTCCGCTGCTGCCAGTTCGGTAGTGGAACTGGCAGCGACCGTGGGATAGAGATCCAGCGCAGCGCCGATCTGCCGGGCCTGTGCATCGAATTGCAGCATGCGCGTGCCAGGGCCGGCCTGCAGCATCACAAAACCATCCGTCGACGGCAGCAGCAGCCACTCGCCCACATAGCCATCGGCCAGTTTAAAGCCGTAGTCGACGCTGGAAATCAGTGCGCCATTCTTATCCAGCACACTCAGTCGGGTGCGCGGGTGAACGATTTTCTTGTTCAGGGTGATTTCCGCATCGGAGGCCGACAGCACCATCACATGCTCGCCCACCACCAGTGCTTCGCCCAGCCCCTGCAGCGCTGCGCCACCGGCAAGCGTGACCAGCGCCGGACTGCCCGCCGTGATGGAGATGGTGCTGGCGGGTGTGGTCAGGCTGGTGCTATCGCCGCCGGAACTGGTCTGGGAATTCGGGGAAGAGGATGAAGCGGAACCGCCACCGCCACCGCAGCCCCCCAGCATCGCTGCCAGCATTAGCGACAGTAGCGGCAGAAGTGGATAGGCGAGCAGACCGGCCGGACCTTGCGCGCGCAAACCGGCCCACTGGCGGGGCAATGCAGGGAAACTCATACTGGCTCACAGTGCGCTATCTGAAAGCAAAAAGTATATAGAAAAGCAGCTTGCACCCTATACCGTCTGCACCACAACAGCATGACCCTGCGAGCCAGAGCGATGACCGGACAGGCCGCCGCTCACCAGCAATGCCTTAACGGCGGATCACTGCCCCACCCTTCATGACGAAGCTGATTTTGGTCAGCTCGTTCACGCTCTCGGTCGGATCGCCTTTCACGGCGACGATGTCGGCAAATTTGCCGGCACTGAGCGAGCCGACGCTATCTTTCCAGCCCATCAGATCGGCCGCATTGATAGTCGCCGACTGGATCGCCTGCATCGGCGTCATGCCATACTTGACCATATAGGCAAACTGCTTGCCATTGTCACCGTGCGGGTAGACACCGGAATCCGAACCGAAGGCCATTTTCGCACCACCGGCAAAGGCTTTACGGAAGTTATCGCGCTGCAGCTGACCGATGACTTTTTCCTTGGCGATCGACTCTGGCAGCATGCCAGCCTTCTCGCCTTCTTGCAGAATGTAATCGTCGTTGTAGATGTCCATCACCAGATAGACGCCCTTCTCGCGCGCCAGACGGATGCCCTCCTCGTCAATCAGGCTGGCGTGTTCGATCGAATCGACACCGGCAATGATCGCGTCACGGATGCTGCTGGTGCCGTGCGCGTGCGCTGCCACCTTGCGGCCCAGTTTGTGAGATTCGCTGACGATGGCCTGCATCTCTTCGAGCGTGTACTGTTGCGCACCCGGCTCGTCGCCTTTGGACAGCACGCCACCGGAGGCGCAGATTTTGATCACATCGGCGCCGTATTTGACCATCTCGCGCACCCGGGCACGCGCTTCCCAAGGGCCATCGGCCACACCGCGACCGACAAACTTCATATCCGGCGGCAGCATGTTTTCATCGCAGTGACCGCCCTGAATCCCGATTGCATACGCGGAAGTGCGCATGCGCGGGCCGATAAAATCGCCATCATTGATTGCGTCACGCAGTGCCACATCGCCAAAACCACCAGCGCCGACGTTACGCACCGAAGTGAAACCGGCGTCCAGCGTCAGACGGGCAGCGCGCACGCCATACAGCGCGGCGCGGGTATCCGAGACACCCAGTGCATTGTAGCCACCCAGTTTGGCATCATTGGTCAGGTGCGTGTGCATATCGATCAGACCTGGCATCACAGTCTGGCCGGACAGATCGATCACCTGCGCACCGGCTGGCACTTTGGTGCTGGCACTCGGCCCCACCGCACTAATGCGCTCACCGTTAATCACGATCAGCTGATCCTTCAGTACCGTGCCGGCGACGACATCGACCAGCTTACCGGCACGGATCACCACAACTTTGCCATTATCGGCAGCAGCCGTGGCAACTACGGTGGTGCTCATGGCACCCAGTACTGCGGCGGACATCAGGAGATGCTTGAAATTCATGGGGTCGCCCTCTTCACTTGAAAAGAAAAGAATAGCAGAGCGAGCGCCAAAAGGCGTTCTTATTGTTTACTTCTGTGGTTGGATCGGCGCAGCCGAATAAGGCCTACTCACCCCGGCCATGCGCAAGTACGCAAGCCGGCAAACAAGTCATCGCGCTCCGGTAAATGGAAAAAGCGGAACTGTGCAGCGTGCAGGCGCTGCGGGGTGGCAAAGGAAGCGCCACGTAGCACCTGATGACTGGTGAAACACGGCGCCGAATATGCCCGGTCCGGCCCGGGCAGAAAACCGGCATAAGGCTCGAAGGGCGAGGCAGTCCATTCCCACAACTGGCCCCAGCGGAAGGCCGGATGACCTGAGCGTGCCGCGTATTCCCACTCGATTTCGGTAGGCAGACGGCGTCCAGCCCACGCACAATAGGCCTGCGCTTCGTAGAGATTCAGGTGACGCACCGGTTCCGCACCGGCCAGCGTGGTCAGGCGGCCGAAACGCATGCAGCGCCACTGGGCGCCATCGCGCTGCCAGTAACGCGGCGCCGAGCGCTCCTGACGCATCAGCCATGCAGCGCCGGCAGGACTCCAGAACTGGCGCTGATCGTAGCCGCCATCGTCGACAAAATCGGCAAACTGCGCATTGCTGACCAGCGTACTATCGATGCGGAATGGTGCCACCCGGCAGACGTGCGAGGCCAGTTCGTTATCGAACACAAAGCCGCTACCGGGCGCGCTGCCGATGGTGATACTGCCGCCCGGGAAGCCAATCTCCGACGGGGCGTAGCCGCTATAACGCAACGGTGTTGCCGCTTCGGGTACGGGCAGGCCGAGTGCCTGCAAGGAGGCCAGCATAGCTTCACCGTGCAGGTCTTCATGGGCGAGCGCCAGCCGGTAGGGATACAGCAACGCATGCTCGTCCGGCTCACGCATCAGTTTATCGAGCACCCGGTCGAGTACTTCGTGGCAGTAGGTTTTCAGTGCACCGGGACTGGGTAGATCAAGTGGCCAGCGCTGTGCATGCGGCACCAGTGCAGCGTCGAACCAGTCGTCACCGCGGGTCAGCAGGCAGTTGCCATGCGCGTCGGCAGGATGACTGGAACTGGCATTGCGCAAGATGAACCATTCGGCCACCCAGGCCACATGCCCGAGCTCCCATAAAGGCGGGTTGACGATGCGTAGTTGCGGCACCTGCCCCGCTTGCGCCATACCTTCGGCGGCGAAGCAATCGAAGCGGGCCAGCGTGGTGCTGCGCGCCTGACGCAGGGCCTGCGCCAGTTGCTGCGGAGTGGCAATGCGGAACGTAGGCGGCTGGATCGACATGCGCCGATTGTAGCGTCTTTTCACGACGTGACAACAGCCCCGTGACGCCGCTACCACAGCGCGCACCGAGTGCGCAGGTGCGCGTCTGGCGGACTTGGGCGATAATCAGCGCTGGACGTATCGATCCGTACTAAGGAAATCACTATGAGCAATGACACTATCCGACTGACTTCGTTCTCGCATGGCGGCGGTTGCGGCTGCAAAATCGCCCCCGGCGTGCTGTCCGAAATTCTGAAAAACTCCAGCGGCTTCCCGGTGCCGAAAGAGCTCATGGTCGGTATCGAAACCTCGGACGATGCTGCCGTCTACAAGTTGAACGACGAGCAGGCACTGATCGCCACCACCGATTTCTTTATGCCTATCGTCGATGATCCCTATGACTTTGGCCGCATCGCAGCGACCAACGCCATCTCCGACGTGTACGCCATGGGCGGCACGCCCATCATGGCGCTGGCACTGGTCGGCATGCCGATCAACAAACTGCCGATCGAAACTATTGGTCTGATCATCAAGGGTGGCGAGTCGATCTGCGCCGAAGCCGGGATTCCGATCGCCGGTGGCCACACCATCGATTCCGTGGAACCGATCTACGGGCTGGTGGTACTGGGACTGGTGCATCCCTCGCGCGTCAAGCGCAATGCCGATGCACGCGCTGGCGATGTACTCATCCTTGGCAAACCTCTGGGCGTGGGCGTCCTGTCGGCTGCTCTGAAAAAAGGTCAGCTCGATGCGGCTGGCTATCAGGCCATGATCGCCAACACCACCAAGCTGAATAAGCCGGGGAAGGCGCTGGCAGAGTTAAGCGGTGTGCATGCCATGACCGACGTGACGGGCTTCGGTCTGCTCGGCCACCTGCTGGAACTGGCACGTGGCGCCGGACTGACGGCGCAGTTGAAAATGGCCGACATTCCCCTTCTGCCGGGCGTGGAACAGCTGGCGCACGATGGCTACTTTACCGGCGCGTCAGGCCGCAACTGGGAAGGCTATGGCAAGGATGTCGAACTGGCGCCCGGCATCAGCACCGCCCAGCACATGCTGCTGACCGACCCGCAAACTTCCGGCGGCCTGCTGGTGTCCTGCGATCCGGCCAGCGCCGAACAGGTTCTGGCGCTGTTCCGCAAAGAAGGCTTCGAGCACGCTGCCGTGATCGGCCAGATGGCAGCGGGCAGCCCGCGCGTGGTAGT
>JAIELO010000369.1 GCA_019752915.1 Burkholderiaceae bacterium | reverse complement strand
GATCTGTGGAGTGTCTCGCGGCTGCACCGCGAGCATCCCGAGCGGGCCGATCACCCGACCCAGAAGCCGCTGGAAATTATCGAGCGCATGGTGAAAGCGTCCTGCCCGCCGGATGGTGTGGTGCTCGATCTGTTCATGGGCAGCGGTACCACGGCGATTGCGGCCAAACGTTGCGGACGCAATTTCGTCGGCTTCGAGCTCAATCCCGATTACTGCGCCATCATCGCCGAGCGACTGGCGCAGGATGAACAGCCGGTTGTCGCCGTCAAGAAAAAAGCTGCGCCACGCCCGCGTGCGCCGCGCAAGCCCGTCGTCAAACGAAGTTCTGCCAATTAGTCTCGAAAACCAATTCAGATAACCCCAAGGAGCCCCTGTAAGATGTCCGCCATCGACACCCTGATCAACACCACTATCCGCTCCGACGTGCGTGCTATCCATAGCTACCATGTTGCCGATGCCAGTGGCTTTATCAAACTGGATGCGATGGAGAACCCTTACCAGCTGCCCCACCATCTGCGCGAGGCGCTGGGTCAGCGTCTGGCCGACGCCAGTCTGAATCGCTATCCGGTGGCATCCTATGCGACCCTGAAACAGCGCGTCGCCAGCACCCTCGGTGTGCCAGCCGGTTACGACGTCATGCTCGGTAACGGTTCCGATGAACTGATTTCGATCCTGTGCATGGCCTGTGCGCAGCAGGAGCGCCGCGCTGTAGTGCTGGCGCCGACCCCGTCGTTCGTGATGTATCAGCGCTCGGCGCAGTTTGCCGGTATGGACTTCGTCGGCGTGTCGCTCAAGGCTGACCTGACGCTCGATCTGCCGGCCATGCTGGCGGCCATCGCCGAGCATCGCCCGGCGCTGGTATTCCTGTCCTACCCGAATAACCCGACCGGCAATCTGTTCGCTGCCGACGACATCGTCACCATCATCCGCGCGCTCGACGGTTTCGGTCTGGCGGTGGTGGACGAAGCCTACGAGCCGTTCGCCGAAACCAGCTTCATGGCGCGGCTGCCGGAATTCGACAATCTGCTGGTGATGCGCACGGTGTCGAAACTGGGACTGGCCGGGATCCGTCTGGGCTATATGTCGGCGGCGCCGCAACTGCTGGCAGAACTGGACAAAGTGCGGCCTCCTTACAACATCAACGTGCTGACCCAGATTGCGGCCGAATTCGCACTCGAGCATGTGGAGGTACTCAACCAGCAGGCCAGTGCTTTGCGCGCCGCACGCGCCGATCTGGCCGCTGCCATGGCCGCCCTGCCCGGTGTCGAGGTTTTCCCCTCGGCGGCGAATTTTATCTTGATTCGGGTGCCAAATTCCGATGATGCCTACGCGAAACTGCTGTCCCGCAAGGTATTAATCAAAAATGTGAGTAAAATGCACGGGGTGCTGACCAATTGTTTGCGTATCACGGTCAGTACGCCGCAAGAAAATAGTGCTTTCCTCGATGCGTTTGCTGCATCGCTGGCAGCCTAACGTTATCGTCACCGCGAGCCCTTCATGAACCGCACCGCAGAAATTATCCGCAACACCAACGAGACGCAAGTCCGCGTTTCCCTCAACCTCGATGGCACCGGCAAGCAGAAGCTCAATACCGGCGTGCCTTTCCTCGACCATATGCTGGATCAGATCGCCCGTCACGGCCTGATCGATCTGGAAGTGGAAGCGACTGGTGATATCCATATCGACAACCATCACACGGTGGAAGATGTCGGCATTACGCTGGGTATGGCGGTGGCCAAAGCCATCGGCGACCGCAAGGGCATTGTGCGTTACGGTCATTCCTATGTGCCGCTGGATGAAGCGCTGTCGCGCGTGGTGCTCGATTACTCGGGCCGTCCGGGCATCGAATACCATATTCCGTTCACCCGCGCGATGATCGGCACCTATGACGTCGACCTGACGCTGGAGTTCTTCCGCGGCTTCGTCAATCACGCCGGTGTCACCCTGCACATTGATAATCTGCGCGGCACCAACGCGCACCACCAGTGCGAAACCGTGTTCAAGGCCTTCGGCCGGGCACTGCGCATGGCATCGGAGCTCGATCCGCGCGCGGCCGGTACTATTCCATCGACCAAGGGCAGCCTGTAACAGGTCGACAGAGATCAACATGAATAAAATCGTCGTAGTAGATTATGGCATGGGCAATCTGCGCTCGGTCGCCCAGGCTCTGCGCGCTGTGGCGCCGGAAGCCAACGTAGTGATTTCGGGCGAAGTGGCCGATATCGAGAGTGCCGACCGTATTGTGTTGCCCGGTCAGGGCGCGATGCCGGACTGTATGCGCAGCCTGCGTGAATCCGGTGTTCAGGAAGCGCTGCTGGTAGCGGCCCGCAACAAGCCGCTGATGGGCGTGTGCATCGGCGAGCAGATGCTGTTCGAGCGTAGCGAAGAAGGCAACGCTGCCGGTCTGGGCCTGCTGCCCGGCGAGGTGGTGCGCTTCCAGCTCGACGGCTTGCTGCAGGAAGACGGTTCGCGTTTCAAAGTGCCGCAAATGGGCTGGAATCAGGTACAGCAGCACGCTGCACACCCGCTGTGGCAAGATATTCCCGACAATAGCTATTTCTATTTCGTGCATAGCTATTTTGCCCGTCCGAGTGTGGCCGAACACACAGTCGGCGTGACGGTCTACGGTGCACCGTTCAGTTGTGCCGTGGCGCGTGATAATATTTTTGCGACCCAGTTCCACCCCGAGAAAAGCGCCGCAACCGGGTTGCAGCTTTACAAGAATTTCGTTCACTGGAATCCCTGATTTCATACCTCCCTCAATTCACTGCTTACTTCACTGATTAGACCACCATGCTGCTCATTCCCGCCATCGACCTGAAAGACGGTCACTGCGTACGCCTGAAACAGGGCGATATGGAACTTGCTACCGTATTTTCCGAAGAACCTGCCGATATGGCGCTGCACTGGCTGAAACAGGGCGCGCGCCGTCTGCATCTGGTTGACCTGAACGGCGCGTTTGCCGGCAAGCCGAAGAACGAAGGCGCGGTCAAGGCGATCCTGAAGGTAGTCAAGGACTACGCGGAAGAACACGGCCTCGACGAGATCCCCGTGCAACTGGGCGGCGGTATCCGCGATCTGGACACCATCGAGCGCTACCTCGATGCCGGTATTACCTACGTCATCATCGGTACGGCGGCCGTGAAAGAGCCGGGCTTCCTGCACGACGCCTGCGGCGCTTTCCCCGGCCACATCATCGTCGGTCTGGATGCCAAAGATGGCAAAGTGGCGACCGATGGCTGGAGCAAAATGTCCGGTCACGAAGTGATCGATCTGGCCAAGAAATTCGAAGCCTACGGCGTTGAATCGATTATCTATACCGACATCGGCCGTGACGGCATGATGGGCGGCGTGAACATTGAAGCGACCGTGAAACTGGCGCAAGCGGTAAAGATTCCCGTGATCGCTTCCGGCGGTCTGCACAATCTGGGCGACGTGGAAGCGCTGTGCGCCGTGCAGGACGAAGGCATCGAAGGCGTGATCTGTGGCCGTTCGATCTACGAAGGTACCATCGATCTGGCAACGGCTCAGGTACGTGCCGATGAACTGAGCGGCGATCTGATCGACGACGAAGCCGAATAACACTATGCTCGCTAAACGCATCATTCCCTGCCTGGACGTGACCGATGGTCGCGTCGTCAAAGGCGTCAATTTCACCGAGCTGCGCGACGCCGGCGACCCGGTGGAAATCGCCCGTCGTTACGACGATCAGGGCGCCGATGAACTGACCTTCCTCGACATCACTGCCACCAGCGACAACCGTGGCCTGATCCTGCATATCATCGAAGCGGTGGCCTCGCAGGTATTCATTCCCCTCACCGTGGGTGGCGGGGTGCGCGAAGTGGCCGATGTGCGCCGTCTGCTGAACGCCGGCGCGGACAAGGTCAGCATGAATTCTTCGGCCGTGTCGAATCCGCAGCTGGTGTACGAAGCGTCACAGAAGCACGGTTCGCAGTGCATCGTGGTGGCGATCGACGCCAAGCAGGTAGCACCGGGCAAATGGGAAGTGTTCACCCATGGTGGCCGTAAAGCTACCGGCATCGATGCGATCGAATGGGCGAAAAAAATGGAACAGCTGGGCGCGGGCGAAATTCTGCTCACCAGCATGGACCGTGACGGTACCAAGTCCGGCTTCGATCTGGGCCTGACGCGCGGCGTGTCCGACGCCATCAGCATTCCCGTGATCGCCTCCGGTGGCGTGGGCGGGCTACAGGATCTGGCCGACGGCATCAAGCTCGGCAAAGCCGATGCGGTGCTGGCAGCGAGTATTTTCCACTATGGCCAGCACACGGTACAGGAGGCCAAACAGTTTATGGCGCAGCAGGGTATTCCCATGCGTCTGGCGTAAGGATTGATGATGTCTACCCCCGCAAGTCCGCTGGCCAAGGCAAAATGGCTGAAAAAAATCCACTGGGACGAACACGGTCTGGTACCGGTGATCGCCCAGGAAGCGGGCAGCAACGATGTGCTGATGTTCGCCTGGATGAACCGCGAAGCACTGGCACGCACCGTGGAACTTGGTGAAGCGGTGTACTGGAGCCGTTCGCGCAAGAAGTTGTGGCACAAGGGCGAAGAATCCGGCCACGTGCAGAAGGTGCTGGAAATCCGCCTCGACTGCGATGAAGACGTGGTGCTGCTGAAAATCGAGCAGGCCGGCGGCATCGCCTGTCATACCGGCCGCCATTCCTGCTTCTATCAGAAGTTCGAAGGCGATGCGCTGGAAGGCGACTGGCAGAATGCCGAACCGGTACTGAAAGACCCGACCGAAATCTATGCAGCCGAAGCGGCTGCCAAACCGAAAAAGAACGCACCATGAGTACCATACTGGACCGTCTGGCCGAGATTATCGAATCGCGCAAGCCGGCGCACGGTGGCGACCCTGCCACCTCGTACACGGCCAAACTGCTGGCCAAGGGCGATGACGCCATTCTGAAGAAAATCGGCGAAGAAGCCACCGAAACGGTGATGGCCGCCAAGGATGTGCGGGCCGGTGCCGATAGCGGCAAAGTGCTGTATGAAGTGGCCGATCTGTGGTTCCATACGCTGGTGCTGCTGGCCCAGTTCGACCTCAAGCCGCAGCAGGTGCTGGATGAACTGGCGCGCCGCGAAGGCGTGTCCGGGATCGCGGAAAAAGCCGCACGCAAGGAATAAACCCACTCAACTGGAGTCGTTGTGGATAACTGCCTGTTTTGCAAAATTGCTGAAAAAAAGATTCCCTCGGCCGTCGTGTATGAAGACGACGAGTTGCTCGGTTTTAAGGACATCAACCCTGCTGCCCCGGTGCATCTGCTGCTGATTCCAAAGAAACATTTCTCGACCTTGTCGGCCTGCAGCGCCGAGGATGCACCCCTGCTGGGCCGGATGCTGGCACTGGCGCCCAAGCTGGCGGCCGAGTTTGGCTGCGGCGTGCAGCATGCTGCCGACGGTACGCCCAGCGGTGGTTACAAGACGCTGATTAACAGTGGGCCCGATGGCGGACAAGAGGTGTACCATCTGCACATGCATATCATCGGCGGGCCGCAGCCGTGGCGCGGTCAGCGTTAGGCCGGGCTAGGCCGGGCCAGTCGTCATAGATGTTATATCGATAGAAACATGACATCTACATGACACGCAGCGCTTCGCTTATACTGTCGCAGGCAGTTTTTTGAATCAACGGTTAATTCGGGCGCATGCGCCTTGCAAGGGGAATTGAAATGGGTACAGGTAGCTGGTTGCATTGGGCAATTCTGCTGGTGGTCGTTATTCTGATCTTTGGCACCAAAAAACTGGGTAACGTTGGTGCCGATATCGGCAAAGCAGTCAAAGGCTTTAAAGACGGTATCAAGGGCGATGAAGACAAAGCTGGTGCGCCAGCAGCGTCGGCCGCGCCAAGTCAGGTGGCCGACAAGTCGACCATCGACGTCGAAGCCAAGGAAAAGAGCAAGCAGTAAGCGGTGGCGAACGGGCTGGCCGTGCATGCGGCCGGCCGTGAGCCTCCCCTGATGCAAGACATCTATGATCGATCTCGGTCTTACCAAACTCGCGGTAATCGGTGTGGTGGCGCTGGTCGTCATCGGACCGGAAAAACTGCCCAAAGTGGCGCGCATGGCCGGTACGCTGTATGGCCGTGCCCAGCGTTACCTGAATGAAGTCAAATCGGAAGTCTCGCGTGAAATCGAGATGGAAGAGCTGCGCAATCTGCAGAAGGATGTGCAGGATGCTGCGCAGAGCATCAAGCAGGATGTCGAAAATTCGATCGCCGAGAATCTCGCCGACGTCCAGCATGCCTGGGACGATGCGCCGGCCGGGCAGCGCATCATTAGCGCCAGCGAAGAAGATCTGAAGCGCAAGGCGCGCGAATTCCGTCGCAAGAAGCTGGTGCGCAGCGCTGCCATTCCCGCCTGGTACAAGCAGATGCATGGCGGTAAGCAGCATGTGGTTTCCGGCGCGGCCCGCGTGGCGCGCTTCCGTCCTCGCACCCATACCCCACCTTCGTTCTATTAAATGACTACTTCCAAGCCGGGCGAAGAGACCTTTATCTCTCACCTGATCGAACTGCGTGACCGTCTGGTACGTGCCACGATCGGCATTGTGCTGGTGTGCGTGGGCCTGCTGATCTGGCCCGGCCCGGCGCGCATTTATGACATTCTGGCCGAGCCGATGATTGCGGCGCTGCCGGTCGGTTCGAAAATGATTGCCACCGGTGTGACCTCGCCGTTTCTGGTGCCGATGAAGGTGACGCTGGTGCTGGCACTGGTGCTGGCGCTGCCGTGGGTGCTGTATCAGGTGTGGGCGTTTGTGGCGCCGGGACTGTATGCGCACGAAAAGCGGCTGGTGGCACCACTGGTGATTTCGTCGTCGCTGCTGTTCATGGCGGGCGTGGCCTTCTGCTACTTCTTCGTGTTCGGGCGCGTCTTCAAATTCATTGCCGAATTTTCGCCTCAGTCGATTGCGGTGACGCCGGATATCGAAAACTATCTGGACTTCATCATGTCGATGTGTCTGGCCTTCGGTGCGACCTTCGAGGTGCCGGTGGTGGTGGTGATACTGGTGCGTATGGGTCTGGTTTCGGTGGAAAAACTGAAAGAAATCCGCCCGTATGCCATCGTGGGAGCGTTCGCCGTTGCCGCCGTGGTGACCCCGCCGGACGCGGTCAGCATGTTTTCGCTGGCGATACCAATGTGCCTGTTGTACGAACTGGGGATGCTGGTAGCGCCTTTGTTCGTGAAGATGTCGACAGCGCCGGAAGATCGCGCTTAAGTTCTGAGCAGCACGGTAATCAGTACGGCCGTATTGCTCAGCAGCGTAAGCCCGACCAGCCAGTAGAGGCGTTTTAGGTGCGCTTCCACGCGTCCCAGACGAGAGTTCATCTCGTTGCGCAACTGCTCGATACTTGCTTGTGTTTCTGCGCGCAACTTTTCGATACCTGCCTGTGTTTCTGCGCGCAACTTTTCGATACTTGCCTGTGTTTCCACGCGGAACTTATCGAGGCTTGCCTGTGTTTCCACGCGGAACTTATCGAGGCTTGCCAGAGTTTCTGTACGCAGCATTTCGATGCGCGCCAGCAGATCTGTTCTGAGTAGTACTAACTCGCTCGGCGTGACCGTGGCTTCACTCAGTGCATCGGCCAGGGCCTGAGCGTGGGCTTCGGCCTGTTCGGCCGGCAAGCCAGCCTCGCTGAGCTTGCGTGCGTAATCGAGCGTATTGAAGTGGATGGGCATGTTCATTATCACTCCCTGTTCGCATGCTAGCAGAAGGGGCTGAAAAATCCGCCCGTTCCCCATCGTATCGAATCAGGGCAGCGCCCGTTTGCGGACACGCAAGCGTGCCGCGCCCATCCTCCTCGGCTTACTGGTTCATCAGCCCTTTGATGACGCGTACCGGTGCACTGCCATAGCTGAGGAACTGCTCGTGGAAGTCCTTCAGATTGAACTTGCTGCCGAGCGCCTGCTTGCGCTGTTCGCGTAATTCCATGATTTCGCTGTACCCGCTGAAATAGCTGGTCAGCTGCACCGAGGACACCTGCACACGGTGCCATTTTTCCTGCGCTTCGCTACGGGTCTGGAAAGCCTGACGGGTGAGCAGATCAAGCGCCTGCTGTTCGGTCATGCCCAGCACGTGCACGCTGTAGTCGAGGATGGTGTTGGTGACGCTGCGCAGATTCCACTTGGAATACATCAGCCACATTTCCGGCGCGTTATCGCCATAACCGGATTCCAGCATCATGCGCTCGCCATACACCGCCCAGCCTTCCACCATGGCACCATTGCCGAAGATCGATTTGACGATGGACGGCGATTTGTTGGCATACACCAGTTGCGCGTAATGGCCGGGAATCGCTTCGTGGATGTTGAGGATCTGCAGAATCCAGTAGTTGTATTCGCGCAGGCTGCTTTCCGCCTGTTCTGGCGTGGCGCCATCGAGCGGCGTGACGTTGTAATAGGTGCGGTCCTGCGGCCGGTACGGGCCCGGCGCATCGATGCTGGCACCGGCGACGCCGGCCTGATAGGCAGGCGTGGCGCGTACTTCCAGCGGCTTGGACGGATCGAGCGTGAGCAGATCGTGGCTGATCACCCAGTCCTGTAACAGCGGAACCTGACGGCGGATTTCCGTCACAAAATCTTCGCGTGCCACGTGGCGCGACGACAGCTTGTCGATCATCATGCCGATGCGCGCGTAGCGGTCGCCCGGCCGCGGCGTGGCCCCCAGATAGCGTTCCCACAGCTCGTCGGTGATGCGGCTCATATTGGCCAGCAATTCTTCGCGTGCTGCCAGTGCCTTCTGATAAGTCTGTTCGGCGGTGCTGGCGGACTGGATATCGAAGGCGAATTTCTGTTCGTACAGTTCTTTGCCGAGACGGAAGCTGCGTCGGCCCGTAGTATCGGACTGCTTATCGAGCTCGCTCAGGAAGGCCACATAGCTATCGATGGCCGTTAGCGCAGCATTAATGCGCTGGGTGTACAGCTGCTTTTCCACCGCTGTCAGGATGGACGCCTGCGCTGCCTTGTCGACTTCGGTCAGCAGGGTCTGGATGCCGGGCGCCTGGGCGATGGCCAGCCGGGTATGCTCGCGGGTGGGATTGACGATATTGGCGCGCGCTGCCTCGTAGTAGGCCGGAATGCCGGCTATACGTTTCAGCAAAGTGCGCAGGCGTTGTGGCTGGGCCGCGTATTCGGTGCTGAGAATCAGGTCGATGGGGCCGGCCACGTTATACATGGCGGGATTCCACTCGTATTCCTTGAGTGTGGTGAGACGGAAGCGGTCGCCGTCGAGCTTGTTGATCAGCAGCGCCAGATCGGTGCGCTGCTTGGCCGATAGCTTATTGCCATCGACGGCGCCGAATTTGTGTTTCCATTCATCGATAAAGGCCAGCTCGCGGGCCAGTCCGGCCTTGTCGGGAATTGCCAGCGTGGCTGCGGTGTCGTATTTACCCGCATACACGGCGCTTTCCGAATCGAGGCGCCACAGCGCGTTGAGGAACTGATTGCTGAGGCTATTGAAATTGCGGTCCTTATAGCTCTCCGGCGCCACCAGCTTCAGTGCCGGGGTAGCGCTGGCGGCCAGTGCAGTGCCGGCGACCAGGGTTTTGGTGCTGCTGAGCGGGCCTTTCTGTTTGCTGCTTTTGCTGCTCTTGGCGTGTTTGCTGCTGCTTGCTTTGCTGCTTTTTGCAGCACTTTTAGCGCTACTCTTGCTTTTTTTACTGCTACTTTGACTGCCCGTGCTAGGGCTCTTCTGGCTTTTGCCACTGCTGCTGGTCTTGCTGCTGGTCTTACTGCTTTCCTGCTTGTCCTGTGCTTGCTTGCTGGCACTGGCTGGTGCGACGGCGAGCGTCGTCATCAATACAGCCAGTGCGATTTTTGTCTTGATCATCTTGAACAGCCTTGTCGATATGGTGGCCGGGCTTGCCGGGCCGAAGCGGAGGAGATTATCACTAATCGGCCCGTTTGAGAGCCTCCGGTTTGTAACTGGACGGCTACTTTCGCATCCCTTCTTGCAGCATGTTCAACATCTCGGAGGCCGACATGCGGCCCGAGACATCGCTGCCTTCGAGCAGGCTGTCGGCCAGGTCGCGCTTGTGCTGGTGCAGGTCGACGATGCCTTCCTCGATGGTGTGGCGCGCCACCAGCCGGTAGATGGTGACAGGACGCTGCTGGCCCATGCGGTGGGCGCGGTCGGAAGCCTGATCCTCCACCGCCGGATTCCACCACGGATCCATATGGATCACGTAGTCGGCCGCCGTCAGATTGATGCCGACCCCGCCCGCTTTCAGGCTGATCAGGAAGACCTCGCCCTGCCCCGACTGGAACAGATCGATGCGCTTCTTGCGTTCGGCCATCGGGGTGGCGCCATCCAGATACTGGTAAGTGATGGCCTGCTCGTCGAGGTGGGCGCGGATCAGCGCCAGATGGTCGACGAACTGGCTGAACACCAGCACCTTGTGGCGGTTTTCCAGCAAGCCTTGCAGCAGTCGCGCGAACGCTGCCAGTTTGCTGCTGGCCAGCCCCAGTTCCGGCGCTACCAGTTGCGGGTTGCAGCAGGCGCGCCGCAGCTTCATGATTTCGGCGAGGATCTGCATGGACTTTTTCTCGGCCGGGCCTTCTACCTGGGCGAGTTTTTCCAGCGCCGCGCGGCGCAGCGATTCGTACAGCGCCACTTCCTGCGCCGATAGATCGACTTCCAGCGTGATCTCGGTACGCGCCGGTAACTCGGTCAGCACCTGCGCCTTGGTCCGGCGCAGCATGAAGGGCTG
>JAIELO010000072.1 GCA_019752915.1 Burkholderiaceae bacterium | reverse complement strand
CGGGCAAAAAGCCGGCCAGATCAAGTTCCGAGCCCGCCTGTACGGTTTTCATCCAGTCTTCGAACGGTGCCGTCATTGTTCGGCCTCCCCGCCCGGTGCGAACGGTTTCAGCATGTCGCCTTCCAGAATTTTGACCTGAGATTCCACTTTTTCCAGCTGGGCGGCGCAGAATTGCACCAGCGTCGAGCCGCGTGCATAGGCAGCCACGGACGCTTCCAGCGGCAGCTGGCCGGCCTCCATCTGGGCTACCAGTTGCGCCAGTTCGGCCATCGCGTCTTCGAAGGACGCCGGGACAGCTCCCGCGCCGGCAGCGGCGTCGGCAGTTAATTTCTTAGACATAGTTACTCAGGTTTCATGGCAAAACACGTGCCCGCGCAGTGTAGCCCGTTATTTTAGAACAAACCACCTGATCCGGTGGCACTATAGCGGCCCGGCTGGCGGCATAAACCGGTGATTTTATCGCAATTAGCCACGCCGGCAGCGCAATCCTGCGCTGCGCCCGGTTTTCTCCCTGCCAGCTCACAGGCCAGCTCGCCTCGTATGGCCGAAACACGGTATAATCGCCGGTTCTGTCCGAAATACCATTTTCAACAACTTTGAATTCAGGTCTTTACGGATTCTGTCTCTTCTTGGTTTGATGTACATATTAAGGGGGGTTGGGATGTCCGATCTGGGTACCCACGCCAAGCTGGCGCGTTCTAACGCGCAATTGCCGGTTGACGTCTATTTTGACGAAGCGCTACTGCAGCGAGAAATGCAGCAATTATTCCAGGCTGGCCCACGCTACGTAGGCCATGAGCTGATGGTGCCGAATCTGGGCGACTATGCCACCCTTGCGTCCGAAGACGAGGGCCGGGTACTGGTGCGCAATGCCAATGGACTGGAATTACTCTCCAACGTCTGCCGTCACCGGCAAGCGCTGATGGTGAACGGCCGTGGCAATGCGAACAACATTGTCTGCCCGCTGCACCGCTGGACCTACGATCTCAAGGGTGAACTGATAGGCGCGCCGCACTTCCCGGCCACGCCTTGCCTGAACCTGCCGAAAACCAGCCTGCAAAGCTGGAACGGCCTGTTGTTCGAGCAAAACGGTTACAACGTGATGGAAAAGCTGTCGCAGCTCTCGGTCAGCAAGGATCTCGATTTCAGTGGCTACCTGCTGGACCACGTGGAAGTGCACCACTGCGATTACAACTGGAAGACGTTCATTGAAGTCTATCTGGAAGATTATCACGTCGAACCGTTCCACCCGGGGCTGGGCAGCTTTGTCAGCTGCGACGATCTGCGCTGGGAATTCGGCGCCGATTACAGCGTGCAGACGGTGGGCGTGCACAAGGGCTTGCAGAAGTCCGGTTCGCCGATCTACCAGCGCTGGCAGGAACAGGTGCTCAAGTTCCGTGGTGGCGAAGCGCCACCGTATGGCGCGATCTGGCTGACCCTGTACCCGAACATCATGGTCGAGTGGTATCCGCACGTGCTGGTGGTGTCGACCCTGTGGCCGGACGGCCCGCAGCGCACCAAGAACGTAGTGGAGTTCTACTATCCGGAAGAAATCGTGCTGTTCGAGCGCGAATTCGTCGAAGCCGAGCGGGCTGCCTACATGGAAACCTGCATCGAGGACGATGAAATCGGTCTGCGCATGGATGCCGGTCGCAAAGCGCTGATGAAGCGTGGCACCACCGACGCCGGCCCTTACCAGTCACCGATGGAAGACGGCATGCAGCACTTCCACGAGTGGTACCGCGCCAACCTCAAACTCTAGGCGCCTGATGCAATCACTGTGGATGCTGTTTGCCAGTTTCATGTTCGCCGCCATGGGTGTGTGCGTGAAGCTGGCGTCGGAGCAGTTCTCCACTTCGGAAATCGTGATGTACCGCGGCATCGTCGGTGTTGTGGTACTCACCGTCATCATCCGCCTGCAAGGCGGCAGCTTCCGCACCAGCATGCCCGGCGCCCATCTGTGGCGCGGCGTGGTCGGCGTGGTGTCGCTGTGGATGTGGTTCTATGCCATCGCCAACCTGCCGCTGGCCACAGCCGTCACGCTCAACTACATGGCGCCCATCTGGATCGCCCTGTGGCTGTTCGCGATGGGCTGGTGGCATGCCAAAAACCAGATCAAATGGCCGCTGCTGGCCGCCATCGGCGCCAGCTTCTGCGGCGTCACCCTGCTCTTGCAACCGGCTTTCCACGCCAACCAGCTCGGTACGGCCATGATTGCGCTCGGCTCGAGCGTGCTGTCGGCCATGGCGTATATGCAGGTACGCAAGCTGGGACTGGCGGGCGAACCGGAAAACCGTGTGGTACTGTATTTTTCGGCCATGAATCTGGTGGCCGGTATTGCCGGCAACTATGCGCTGGCCGACGGCGGCGGCGCCGTCTGGCATCCCGTCAACAGCGTGCACGGCGCGCTGCTGTTGCTGGGCATCGGCATTTGCGCCACCAGCGCACAGATCGCCATGACGCGTGCCTACCGGCTCGGCCAGACGCTGGTAGTCGCCAACCTGCAATACACCGGCATCGTGTTCTCCAGCGTGTGGGGCGTGGTCGTGTTTGGCGACGTATTCAGCTGGCATAGCTGGGCAGGCATAGTCGTAATCCTGCTGTCCGGGGTGGCCGCGACGTTCTACAATACTCGTAACACGGAACACGGTAAGGCCATCGCCAGTACCGATCCGATTGCCAGCGAAGTCTGAACCCGATAGCCAGGAGCCTTGCCATGCACACAACCCTGATTAGCGCCGCCGAACTGGCGCGCCACAGCAACGACAGCCAGTGGGTCGTGCTCGATTGCCGCCACGACCTGATGAACCCATCCGCCGGACGCGATGCCTACCACGGCGGTCACCTGCCGGGCGCCCGCTTCGCCAACATCGACACCGATCTCTCCGGCGCCAAGGTCGGCGAGGATGGCGTATTCCGTGGCCGTCACCCGCTGCCGGAACGCGCCGCACTGCTGGCCACGCTGCGTAGCTGGGGCATTAGCGACGACACCCAAGTGGTCGCCTACGACGCACACGGCGGCATGTTCGCCGCGCGGCTGTGGTGGCTGCTGCGATGGGTCGGGCATCCTGCCGTGGCGGTGCTGGATGGTGGCCTGCCGGCATGGCAGGCGCTGGGCCAGCCGCTGGAAACGGCCGAACCGCCGGCCGCCAGCGCTGGCGCCCTGAGCGATCGCGCAGCACTAGTGCAGACGGTAACGGTGGCCGATGTGCTATTCAATCTGAGCACGCAGGATCGCATCGTGGTCGACGCGCGCGCCGCCGACCGCTATCGCGGCGAAAACGAAACCATCGACCCGGTCGGCGGCCACATCCCGCACGCACGCAACCGCTTCTTCAAAGACAATCTGAACGCCGACGGCACTTTCAAGGATGCAGCACTGCTGCGCAGCGAATTCGCCCCGCTGTTTGCCACCGCCGCGCAAGCCATCATGCAGTGTGGCTCGGGCGTCACCGCCTGCCACAACCTGCTGGCACTGGAAGTGGCCGGCATGCCCGGAGCATCCCTGTATCCCGGCTCGTGGAGCGAATGGTGCGCCGATCCGGCCCGTCCGGTAGCGACCGGTACCTAGCAACCCGCAACCCGGGGTCAGATCCGACATCCGGTCACAAACTCTGCTGTAATGGACGGGAATCGGTTCAGCTCGTGTCTGAATGTCGGATCTGACCCCGGTTAAGGCACAGCCCGTGTCCGGATGTCGGATCTGACCCCGGTTGATTAGTGGCCGTGGGTGAGCCAGAGGACGATCAGGACGCCGAGGCCGATCAGCAGCACTTGCGGGACGCTTTCGCGCAGCGTGGCGCGACGCTGCATCTGCGGCATCAGGTCGCTGACGGCGATGTAGATGAAGCCGGAGGAGGCAAACACCAGTACATACGGGATCAGGCCGCTGGCGCGGTCCAGCGTGTAGTAGCCAAGCAGGCCGCCGGCGATCGACAGCAGACTGCACAGCAGGTTGTAGACGTAGGCGCGGGTGCGCGAGAAGCCGGCATTCAGGAGCACGATGAAGTCGCCAATTTCCTGCGGGATTTCGTGGGCGACAATCGCGACGCCCGTCACTAGCCCCAGTTCCGGATTGGCAAGGAAAGCGGCGGCGATCAAGATGCCGTCGGTGAAGTTGTGCATGCCGTCGCCCACCAGTATCATCCAGCCGGCTTTGCCCGCTTCGTGTTTGTCGTGACCGTGGTGATGGTGGTGGCCGTCGCCTTCGTGGTGATGCGAGTGGCGCAGGATCGCCAGCTTTTCCAGCAGGAAGAACGCCAGCAGCCCGGCCAGCAGGGTGGCAAACAGGCTGCGCGCGCTGGCCTGCGATTCGAACGCTTCCGGCAAGGCGTGCAGCAGCGAGGTCGAGAGCATGATGCCGACCGACAGGCTGACCATCCGTTCCACTACTTTCGACAGCAGGGTGAACGAAAACAGCGCGGCAGCAGAAATGCTGACGACGCCGGCCACGGTGGTGGCTAACAGGATGGATATCAGTACGGGATCGATGTTATCGCCTCTTTTTTGCAGGGATGCCGCCGTCAAATGCCGGTCGGGGGCGTTATTTTAACGCCCAGCCTGCAATTCTGCCTAAATCGACGCTTTTTCAGCCATCCACGCCGAACCGGCGCCGCCTTGCACTAGCGGCCAGCGCCCTGTTCGGCGACCTTGCGCGGCACGCTTAGGGTGCGACGCCGTGCTGTTTGAACCAGCTCTGCAGACGCTGCCAGCCGTCGCGCGCATCGGCCTGCACATAGCTAGGACGGTAGTCGGCATGGAAGGCGTGGCCGGAGTCCGGATAGATCACGAACTGCGCGCCGCTACTGCCTTTGGCCAGTGCTGCCTGCATGGCGGCGATGCTGTCTTGCGGAATGCCGCCGTCTTTCAGACCATACAGCCCCAGCACGGGCGCTTTCAGAGATCCAGCGATATCGATAGCTTGCCTGGGAGTCATGGCACTGCTGGTTCCCACCAGCCGGCCATACCACGCAACGCCTGCTTTGATCTGCGGATTGTGGGCGGCGTACAGCCAGGTGATCCGGCCACCCCAGCAGAAACCGGTAATCCCCAGTTTGCCGGTATTGCCACCGTGAGCCGCTGCCCACGCGACGACCGCATCCAGATCGGCCATCACTTGCGCGTCCGGCGTGCGCGAAATGATGTCGCGCTGCAGTTCGGCAATCGTGGCAACTTTCTGCGGATCACCCTGGCGCACAAACAGATCCGGCGCCAGCGCCATGTAGCCGAGTTTGGCAAAGCGGCGCGCCACGTCGGCGATATGTTCATGCACGCCGAAAATTTCCGACACCACCAGTATCACGGGCGGGTTCAACTTGCCTTCCGGCTGGGCGCGGTACACCGGCACGCGCTGCCCGTCGACTTCGACGTCGATGGTGCCCGCAATCAGGCCAGTGCTATCAGTAGTGATGACGTTCTGCGCCACCACCGGCATGGCCGCCGCAGCGAAGCCCGTACCCAGTGCCACTTTGATGAAATCGCGCCGCGCTATGCCGTCCGACAGGCCAGTCTTTGGCAACAAACTCTCTGCATCCCGCTGTAAATCATCCATGCCTTGCTCTCCCAGATTGATCGGCGCCTCGCCCTCATGTGACGGCTGCCAGTGCGCCTAGTGTGCTTCTTCCCAGTTGTTGCCCACGCCGACTTCCGCCGTCAGTGGCACTTTCAATTCGGCCACGCCGGCCATCAGCTTCGGCAGCATCTCTTTGACCAGCGCCAGTTCCGCGTCCGGCACTTCCAGCACCAGTTCGTCGTGTACCTGCATGATCATGCGCGTCTGCAGCGCCTCAGCTTCCAGCCAGTTCTGCACGGCCACCATGGCCAGCTTGATCAGATCGGCTGCCGTACCCTGCATCGGCGCATTGATCGCTGCCCGTTCCGCACCCTGACGGCGCGGGCCGTTCGGCGAGTTGATCTCGGGCAGCCACAGGCGCCGGCCGAACACGGTTTCCACGTAACCGCGTGCCTTGGCCTGCAGGCGCGTGTCGTCCATATACTGCTTGACGCCGGCAAAGCGGGCAAAGTAACGGTCAATATAGTTCTGCGCCGCGCCCCGTTCGATGCCGAGATTGCCGGCCAGCCCGAAGGCGCTCATGCCGTAGATCAGGCCGAAGTTAATCACCTTGGCGTAGCGGCGCTGTTCGCTATCAACCTGATCGGCCGCGACGCTGAAAATTTCCGCTGCGGTGGCGCGGTGAATATCGACGCCTTCGGCAAAGGCACGCAGCATGGCTTCATCGCCGGAGATGTGCGCCATGATGCGCAGTTCGATCTGCGAGTAGTCAGCCGAGACAATGTGGCTGCCGGCCGGGGCGACAAACGCTTCGCGAATGCGGCGACCTTCCTTGGTACGCACCGGAATATTCTGCAGATTAGGGTCGTTCGACGCCAGACGACCCGTGACGGCCACCGCCTGCGCGTAGTTGGTATGCACCCGGCCGGTACTGGTGTTGATGCCCTTCGGCAGTTTGTCGGTATAGGTCGATTTCAGCTTGGACAGGCTGCGGTATTCCAGCAGCACTTTCGGCAGCGGGTAGTCTTCAGCCAGCTTCTGCAGAACTTCCTCGTCCGTCGAAGGCGCGCCGCTCGGGGTCTTTTTCACCACCGGCAGTTTCAGCTTCTCGAAGAAGATTTCACCGATCTGTTTCGGCGAACCGAGATTGAACGGTTGCTCAGCCAGTTCGTGCGCCTTGGTTTCCAGTTCGATGATGCGGGCACCGAGCTCGGCCGATTGCTGTTGCAGCAGGGCGGCGTCGATCTGCACGCCGTTGCGTTCGATTTTCTGCAGCACCACGGCGGTCGGCAATTCAATCTGGCGGTAAATGAAATTGAGTTTTTCGTCCGACTCGACTTCGCCGATCATGGCCTGATGCAGACGCAGGGTGATGTCGGCATCTTCCGCAGCGTAGGCCGTGGCGCGCTCGATCTCGACCTGATCGAAGGTGATCTGGTTGACGCCTTTGCCGCACACATCCACGAAAGGAATGGTGGTGTAATTCAGGTGGCGCAGCGCCAGACCGTCCATATCGTGGCTGCGGTGCGATTCGAAGACATACGATTCGAGCAGCGTGTCGTGGGCGATGCCGCGCAAAGTCACGCCCTGATTGGCAAAGATGTGGCTATCGTATTTCAGGTTCTGACCGACTTTGGCCTTGCTGGCGTCTTCCAGCCATGGCCGCAGTTTTTCCAGCGTCTGCGCCCGGTCAAGTTGCTGCGGCACGCCAGGATAGGCATGCGCCAGCGGGATGTAGCAGGCTTTGCCCACTTCCACCGACAGCGAAATACCGACCAGCTGGGCCGTCATCGGTTCCAGCGAGGTGGTTTCCGTGTCGACGGCTGTCAGCGGTGCGGCGTTAATCAGGGCGATCCAGCGCTCCAGCTGCGCTTCTGTCAGTACAGTTTCGTATTCGGCTTTGATTTCCGGGGCGCTGCCAAACATATCGAGATTCGCCGACACGGCGCCGCCAGCGGCGACCGGCGTGGCAGCACGGGCTGGTGCACTGGCCGGTGCCGACGCCGGGCTGCCGGCAACACCACCGAATTCGCGCAGCAGGGTCTTGAAGCCGTACTGGGCAAAAAAGGCTTGCAGGGCGGTTTTGTCTTCCGGCTGCGCCACCAGCGAACTGGCGATGCTATCCATGTGCGCCGACAGATCGCAGTCGAGCTTCACCGTAATCAGTTCGCGCCCTTTCGGCAGCCATGGCAGCGCATTGCGCAGATGCTCGCCAACCGCGCCACTCACCTGTGCGGCGTTTTCCATGACGCCATCCAGACTGTCGTAGGCGGTCAGCCATTTCAGCGCCGTTTTCGGGCCGCACTTGGTCACGCCGGGCACGTTGTCGACGGTGTCGCCGATCAGGGTCAGGTAGTCGATGATGCGGTTGGGCGGCACGCCGAATTTTGCCAGCACGCCCGCCTCATCCATTTTTTCATTGGTCATGGTGTTGATCAGCATGACTTGCGGATTGACCAGTTGGGCCAGATCCTTGTCGCCGGTCGACACCACCACCTGCATGCCCGCCTGCGCAGCCTGCACCGACAGGGTGCCGATCACGTCATCCGCTTCCACCCCTTCCACCATCAGGATGGGCCAGCCCATGGCTTTCACCACCTCATGGATGGGTTCGATCTGCAGACGCAGATCGTCCGGCATCGAGGCGCGCGTGGCCTTGTATTCGGGATACATATCATCGCGGAAGGTCTTGCCTTTGGCGTCGAACACGCAGGCGATGTAGGCGGCCGGATAATCGGAACGCAGTCGGCGCAGCATATTCACCATGCCGTGCATGGCGCCAGTCGGGTAGCCGTCCGGACTGCGCAGATCGGGCAGCGCATGGAAGGCACGATAGAGGTAACTGGAACCGTCAACTAACAGCAGGGTATTTTGCATAGACTCGAATAAGGGATGGAGCAGCCTTGCGGCATCATAAACGTGCATTATCGCAGGTTTTAAGGGGGTAGCTGAGCCCGTCAACCACTTTTCAAAAAAACAATTCAGCACTTTCTATACGTAAAAATCAGCTTTTAGAAGCAGTGCGGCGTGTCAGTTTGTTACAATGGATCATACATAAAAATTTGACGGTTTTTTACCACCCAGTTCCACGATTAAGGCGATCCATCATGCTGCGCACTTCCACCCTCTGGCCTGCCCTGCTCCTGACTCTGAGCGCCCACGCGGCGTTCGCCCAGTCCACCCCTAGCCAGGCGCCACCAAAACTGGAAAAGCTCGAGGAAGTGACGACCGATCCGATCACCGTGACGTCCAAACCGGCGCCGGAGACCAAGATCACGGAACGCCGTGACAACAGCGGCAAAGTGGTGGAAGCGACCGTCAAAAGCGGCCCGAGCACTTACACAGTGCGGCCGAATCACCCTGCCGGCACCGCCCTGCCCGGCGACGCAATGGGCGGCGCCAACCGCGGCCCGCAGTGGACGGTGATGGAATTTGATATCGGCAAGAAAAAGAAGAAAACGGCAGAGGAAGATGGCGCCGCCGAAACCAGCGCGCCACCTGCCACGAAATAACGCGCACGCCCGCCATTGCGGGTGCCTGCGGTGGCCGCCTACGGGCGGCACCGCTCACCGAACCTCTTTATACCCATGGCAGTGTTTACCTCGGTCACGCTGGACGACGTTTCCCAGTGGATCAAACAATTCCCTCTTGGCTCGGCGCTCGCCCTCAAGGGCATCGCCTCCGGCATCGAAAACAGTAATTTCTTCCTGACCACCGAAAGCGGCGAGTATGTGCTCACCATTTTCGAAAATCTCTCCTTCGAGCAACTCCCGTTCTATCTGAAACTGATGCGCCATCTGGCCGAACGGGGCGTGCTGGTTCCGGCGCCGGTGGCCAACCACGACGGCGAACTGATCGTGGCGCTGCACGGCAAACCGGCCGCGATCGTGTCGAAACTGGAAGGCAGCTCGCAAATGGCGCCGCAGCCGGTGCATTGCGCTGCGGTGGGCGCGATGCTGGCGCGTATGCATCTGGCCGCTGTCGATTATCCGCTGCAGCAACCGAATCTGCGCGGACTGGACTGGTGGAATGCCACCACGCCGGCCGTGCTGCCGTATCTGTCGGAAGACAATGCCCATCTGCTGCGCGCGGAAATGCATTTCCAGGAAGCGTTTGCCGGCTGCGACACCTATCGCCAGCTGCAGCGTGGCCCCGTGCACGCCGACCTGTTCCGCAATAACGTGATGTTCGATGGCGAGCGTCTGACCGGCTTCTTCGACTTCTATTTTGCCGGCTGCGACACCTGGCTGTTCGATGTGGCGGTCACCGTCAACGACTGGTGTATCGACCTCGCCAGCGGCAAACTCGATACGGCCCGGGTGCGCGCCCTGCTGGACGCCTACCACGCGGTGCGCCCCTTCACGGAAGCCGAGCAGACCGCATGGCAACCAATGCTGCGCGCGGCCGCGCTGCGCTTCTGGCTGTCGCGTCTGTATGACTTCTACCAGCCACGCGAGGCGGAAATGCTGACCCCGCACGATCCGACCCACTTCGAGCGCATCCTGCGGGAGCGCATCGCCACACCAGCACCAGGATTACACGGATGAACAAATTGCCCATGCGTACAGGCTGGCTGTGGGTGCAACAGGGCTGGCAACTCTTCCGCAAGCAACCAGGCGGGCTGATGGCGCTGTTCTTCTGCTGCATGTTCCTGTCCATGTTCTCGCTGGCAGTGCCGCTGCTCGGTTCGATCGCCCCGACCTTGCTGGCACCGATGTTCACAGTCGCCATTCTGCAAGCCTGTGCCGATGTCGAACACGGCCAGCGCGCCAATCCCAAGCTGGTGTTCAGCGGTTTCCGCCAGCCGGTACGGCGCCCCCTGCTCGGGCTGGGTGCACTGTATCTGCTGGTGATGCTGGTGGCGCTCGGTGTACTGACCTTGCTCGACGATGGCAACCTGATCCACATGGCCAGCCGTGAGGTGGAGGTGGACGAAGCGGCACTGGAACAATCACGCGGCCCCTTATTCCTCGCCTCGCTAATCTATATGCTGGGCTGGCTGTTCAGCTGTCTGGCAGCACCACTGATCATCTGGCAGAACATGTCGCTGGGCAAAGCACTGTTCTACAGCATGGTCACCGTCAAGCGTGATTTCCGCGCCTTCTTCGCCGCCGCGCTGCTGCTGTTTATTCTGTTCCAGATCGGCACGGCGCTGCCGGTGTTCCTGCTGAGCTCGCCGCAACTGAAGCTGACCGTGATCTTCACGCTGTTCCTGATCATGGTGGTGCTGCTGCATT
>JAIELO010000426.1 GCA_019752915.1 Burkholderiaceae bacterium | reverse complement strand
AGCGATGCCGGCAAAGTCAGTGTGCTGGCCGACCCGCGTACCAATTCGCTGGTGCTGCGCGTACCGTCGGCAGCGCGCGCCAATCTGGCCAAAACACTGATCGCTAAACTCGATCAGCCGACCGCAGAACTGGGTAATGTGCACGTGGTCTATCTGAAAAATGCCGAAGCGGCCAAGCTGGCGCAGACGCTGCGCTCGGTGATGTCGGGTGATACCTCGGCGGCGACTGCCACCGGCGTCGCCAGTGGCAATCAGTCGGGCCAGAACCAGAGCGGGATGGGGAGTCAGAACAGTAATAGTAGCAACAGCGGTACGTCGGGCGGGCCAAGCAATCCTCTGCTCAGCAACGCCACCCAGCAACAGCAGGCGGGCGGCGGCACTGCCGGGTATATCCAGGCGGATGCCACCACTAACACGCTGATTATCACGGCGCCGGAATCGGTGTACCGCAATCTGCGCGCCGTTATCGACCAGCTCGACGTGCGTCGCGCCCAGGTGTATATCGAATCGCTGATTGTGGAAGTGACGTCGGATAAAGCGTCGGAGTTCGGGGTGCAATGGGTTGGCGCCACCGGCAACGCCAACAGCACCTATCGGGTCGGTGGTCTGCAGTCGTATGCCACCGGTGGTACCAACAATAACATCGGCACGCTGGCCGGTTCGCTGCTCGGTTCTGGTACTTCCACGACGCCTACCTTGCCCGGCAGCGGCCTGTCGATCGGGATTTTCAAGCAGGTCGCCGGTGGTCTGGGACTGGGCGCACTGGCGCACTCGCTGGAATCTGACGGCAATGCCAACATTCTGTCGACGCCGAACATGATTACGCTCGATAACGAACTGGCCACCATCAAGGTAGGTCAGGACGTGCCGATTCTGAGCGGCCAGTTCACTACCACTTCCGGTACTGCGAGTAATCCGTTTCAGACTATTGAACGACGCGAAGTCGGTCTGACCTTGAAAGTGCGTCCGCAGATTTCCGAAGGCGGCACCATCAAGATGGCGATCTATCACGAGACCTCCAGCGTGGATAAATCCACCCTGACGGCGGCATCGGGCATTACCCTGAACAAGCGCGTGATCGAGAACAATGTGATTGCCGATGATGGCCAGATCATCGTGCTCGGTGGTCTGATCGAAGACACCGAAGGCGATGGCACCGACAAAGTGCGTGGCCTCGGCGATATTCCGGTGCTGGGCAATCTGTTCAAGTACCAGAAGCGCAGCCGCAAGAAAACCAATCTGATGGTGTTCCTGCGTCCGGTGGTGATCCGCAACAAGGAACAGAGCACTTCGCTGGCCACCGACCGCTATGACTATATGCGCGCCGCGCAGGATGCCGTGAAACCGGCCGACAGTATTCTCGTCAACGATCTGGGTCAGCCGATCCTGCCGCAACTGCAGGATGGTGCACCGGTCGGCGGTGGCGCGGTGGTGCGTCCGGTACCGCCGGCACCATTGCCGTTGCGCGGGCAGGGCGCAGGCGAAACGGGCAAGCAGTAACATGAGCAATCTTTTACCCTACGCGTTTGCGCGTGATTTTCTGCTGCTGGCCGAGCACAGTGACAGTGCCGAAGGCACGGTGGCGGTGCAGGTCTGTGCGGCCACGCCGCCGGCGGCGATTGCCGAAGTCTCGCGCCGCTTTGGCCGCATCCAGCTTACCAGCATGGCGCGTGCCGACCTGGATGCAGCGATTGCGGCAGCCTATGCCAGTTCCGGCGGCAATGCCTCGATGGTGGCTGAGGAATTCGATGCCGATCTCGATCTGACCCGTTTGCTGCAGGACGTGCCGGCGATCGAAGACTTGCTGGAATCGTCCGACGATGCGCCGGTGATCCGCATGATCAATGCACTGCTGACGCAAGCCCTGCGCGACGGTGCTTCGGATATCCACATCGAGCCGTTCGAGCAGACTTCGGTGGTGCGCTTCCGGGTGGACGGCACGCTACGCGATGTGGTGCGCCCGCGCAAAGCGATTCACGGTTCGCTGATTTCGCGTATCAAGATCATGGCGCAACTCGACATTGCGGAAAAACGTTTGCCACAGGATGGCCGCATCACCTTGCGCATCGGCGGAAAACCGGTCGACGTGCGGGTCTCGACCCTGCCCACCGGCCATGGCGAGCGCGCCGTATTGCGTTTGCTCGACAAGGAAGCCGGCCGTCTCGACCTGCATCATCTGGGCATGAGTCCCGCGATGCAGAGCAGCTTTGATGCGCTGATTAATCAGCCGCACGGCATCGTGCTGGTCACCGGGCCGACTGGTTCCGGGAAAACCACCACGCTGTATGCGGCGCTGTCGATGCTGAACGCCACCAGCACCAACATCATGACGGTGGAAGACCCGATCGAATATGACCTGAACGGCGTCGGCCAGACCCAGGTCAATCCGCGCATCGACATGAGTTTTGCCAAAGCGCTGCGCGCGATCCTGCGGCAGGATCCGGATGTGATCATGATCGGCGAGATCCGCGATCTGGAAACGGCGCAGATTGCCGTACAGGCATCGCTGACCGGTCACCTGGTGTTAGCCACCTTGCACACCAACGATGCAGCGGCTGCGGTTACCCGTCTGCTGGACATGGGCATCGAACCGTTCCTGCTGTCGTCATCGCTGCTGGGCGTGCTGGCGCAACGGCTGGTGCGCAAGCTGTGCCCGAGCTGCAAACGTCACGATGCGGGCCAGTGGCATGCGGTCGGCTGCGAACACTGCGGCCATACCGGCTATCAGGGCCGGGTCGGGGTGTACGAATTCCTGCAGACCACCGAGCAGATTCGCGCCCAGATCCACAATCGCGCCGCCGAAGCAGAAGTACGCGCCAGCGCGATTGCCGGCGGCATGCAGACCATGCGCGAAGATGGCGAGCGCTGGCTGGCCGAAGGCATTACCACCCGCGCCGAGCTGTTGCGCGTGACCAAGGACTAGGCGCGCGACTATGCCAGCATTCCGTTATGAAGCCGTCGATGCCGCAGGCGCTACCCGCAAGGGCGTGCTCAACGCCGACAGCGCCCGTTCGGCGCGTGCCGAACTGCGCACCCAGCAACTGGTGCCGCTCAAGGTCGAGCTGATCGCCGCGCAGGTCGACGCCAGCGGCGTGACCCGCAGCCACGCACTGGGCGAACGTCTGTCGGCCAACGAGCTGGCGCTGTTCACGCGCCAGCTGGCCAGTCTGCTGGAAGCGGGGCTGCCGCTGGAACAGGCTTTCACGGCGCTGCTCGAACAGTCCGAGCGCGCTTATATGCGCGACCTGATTGCCTCGATCCGTTCCGAAGTAATCGGCGGCGCCGCACTGTCCGATGTGCTGGGGCGCCACCCGCGCGACTTTGCCGAAATCTACCGCGCGCTGGTCGCTTCCGGCGAGCAGATTGGCCAGCTGTCACGCGTGCTCTCGCGACTGGCCGACTACATCGAGCGGCGCAATGCGCTGGTCCAGAAAGTGCGGCTGGCATTTACCTATCCGGCCATCGTCACGGTGGTGGCGTTTGCCATCGTGATCTTCCTGCTCACCTATGTGGTGCCGCAAATCGTTTCCGTGTTCGCCAACACCAAACAGAAGCTGCCGCTGCTGACCATCGTGATGCTGGCAATTTCCGATTTTGTGCGCCATTACGGCATCGTGGTGGCGGTACTGCTGGTGGGCGCGTGGTTTGCCTGGCGCCGTGCGCTGGAAAATCCTGCGCTGAAACGGCGCTGGCATACCTGGCTGCTGACCGCGCCGCTGTACGGCAAATTCGAGCGCAGCCTGAATACGGCGCGCTTTGCCAGTACGCTGGCCATTACCACCGGCTCCGGCGTGCCGATACTGCGCGCGCTGGAAACGAGTCGCGATACCCTGTCCAACGTCGCCATGCGCGAGCTGGTGGAGCAGGCCAGTGACGCGGTGCGCGAAGGGGTGAGTCTGGCCCGTTCGCTGTCGGCCCAGAAGCATTTCCCGCCGATGCTGATCCACATGATCCGCGCCGGCGAAATCACCGGCGAGCTGCCCGCCATGCTGGACCGCGCCGCCGCCGCACAGGAAGCCGATCTGGAACGCCGCACCCTGACCATTGCCGGTCTGCTCGAGCCGGCCCTGATTCTGGCGATGGGTGTGGTGGTGCTGCTGATCGTGCTGGCAGTGCTGATGCCGATTATCGAAATTAACCAGCTGGTCCGCTAGACCGGAAAAAACACAACCATGAAGCGTTTGCCCCTCCTCGTTACCGTTCTCGCCGTGGTGCTGCTGTCGGCATCGCTGGCCTACTGGGCACTGCAGCTGTTCAAACCGGCCCAGCGTCCGCTGGCACCGCCACCTGCAGCGCTGGCCATGCCCATTAATCTGGATGCGGCCAAAGGTCTGTTCGGTGGCCAGGTGACGGTCGCTGCCGCCAGCATCTACCAGCTGAAAGGCGTGGTGGCGGCGCAGGGCAGTGATAGCGCCGCAATCATTTCGGTGGACGGCCAGCCGGCGCTGGCGCTGGGGCAGGGCCGTGAAGTGGCGCCCGGCGTGACGATCAAGGAAGTGCATCCGAAATACATCGTGCTGTCCGAAGCTGGTGCGCTGAAACGCATCGAACTGGCCAGTGACGCCGGTGCCGGTGCCGGCGCGGCCGCTACGCCGGCGCCATCGCTGCTGGCACCCATGGCGCCGGTCCAGCCGCAGCCGGCACCTGCCGCGCCGCCCAATAATCCGCCGCGTGCCGCCAGCACGCCCGTCCCCATCGCTCCGGTCCCCGGTTTCGATCGACTGCAATAGGTTACGCCATGCTGATCTCCCGTACTCTGGCCGCTGCACTGTGCTGCGGCTTTTTGCTTTCTACCCTGGGCGTCACAGCGCAGGCGCAGGTCCCTGCGTCCAGCATCACGCCGCAAACCAGTTCGATCGCGCCCGACGCAGCGCTAAAGGTCAGGCCGAAAGTGGCGCTGGTACTGTCCGGTGGTGGTGCGCGCGGCTTTGCCCACATTGGTGTGCTGCGCGCTTTGCAGGAATTGCGCGTACCGGTGGACATCGTGGTTGGCACCAGTATGGGCAGCGTGGTCGGTGGTGCGTATGCGGCCGGCAGCTCGGTCGAGCAGCTGGAACGGCTGGTGCGCCGTACTGACTGGAATGCCGTGGTGGCGGACCGTCCGCCGCGCGATGAACTGGTGTACCGGCGCCGCGAAGAAGATCTGCTGCTGCCGTCACGCATCGAATTCGGGGCGCGCATGGATGGCGTGTCGCTGCCGCCGGCTGCTGCCGGTAACGAGGCGCTGGAACTGGCGCTGACCCGTGTGCTGCCGCATGGTGCGCGCGACAAGCCGGTGAACCTGCTGCAACTGCCGTTCCGTTCGGTGGCGTCCGATCTGGTAACGGGAGAACTGGTAGAACTGAGCGATACCCCCTTATTCCTCGCGATGCGCGCCTCGCTGGCCGTGCCGGGAGTGTTCGCGCCGGTGCGGGTGAACCAGCGGCTGCTGGTCGACGGTGGTCTGGTGCGCAATCTGCCGGTCGATGTGGCGCGCGAGATGGGGGCGGAAATCATCATCGCCGTCAACGTCGGTACGCCGCTGGCACAGGAAAAGGAATTGATCAGCGCCGTCAGTGTGGCGCAGCAGATGCTGCAGATCCTCACCGAGCAGAATGTCCAGCGCTCGCTCAAGGAGCTGCGTCCCGGGGACGTCCTGCTGCAGCCGGATCTGGGCGGCATCGGCTTCCTCGATTTTGCCCGTCACGATCGCGCCATGAAGTCCGGCGAAGCAGCGGTGCGCGCCATGAGCAGCCAGTTGCTGCAACTGGCGCTGCCGGAAGCACAGTACGCGGCGTATGAAGTGAAACGCCTGTCGGCACCGGTCGGGGTCGACCAGCCGGTGATGCTGACGAAAATCGAAGTCGCTCCCAGTGGCCGCATCAATCCCGAGGAATTGCTGGTGCAGTCAGGCTTGAAAGTGGGCGCGCTGGCCACCAGCGAGCAGGTGCAGACGGCTGGCAATCAGCTGCTCGGGCGCGGCGACCTGGCGCGGGTGGAAACGGAAATCCGGGACGACCGCGATGGCCGCACGGTGCTGATCAAGCCGACCGAGGCGGACTGGGCACGCAGCCGCTTGCGGGTGGGGCTGGAACTGAGCAGCGATTTTACCGATAACAATGCCTTTGAACTGAAAGGCATGCATGTACTGTCGTCCCTGAATGACTGGGGCGCCGAGTTGCGTACTGTGGCGGGGGTGGGGACCGAGCGTGCGCTGGGGCTGCAGTTCTGGCAGCCGCTGGGCGTGGGGTCGCAGTGGTATGTGGCGCCGGAACTGGCCTACAGTTCGGCAGCGGGCGACCTGTTCGACAGCAGCGGTTTCCGGCAGGCGCGCTATGCCTATAAGTCCGGGACCGCCAATGTTTCGCTGGGACGCCAGCTCGGCCACTGGGGCGATCTGCGGTATACGGTAGGCCGGCAGAAGGTGGTGGGGCACCAGAGCCTGCCCGAAGACCATACGGAACTGAGCCAGATCCGGACATTGCAGGAGTTGTCGTTTGATATCGATAGTCTGGATACGGTGGCCTTCCCTACCCGTGGCACGCTGTTCAACCTGAAGTGGCAGCGCCTGATGCATGCCCAGGCCGAGGGGCCGGTGGCAGCGAATCAGTCCGTGCAGGGCTTGCAGGCCTTTAGCCGCAGTCGCTGGGCCGGGCATGTGTATGCCGAATGGTCGCGCAGTGTGGGGGGGAATTCGGCCAATACACTGGGCGGCTTTATGCGCCTGTCCGGCTCGACGCCGCAATCGGTGATGGGCAGTCGCACCATCTTCGGGCGGCTGGTGATGGCGCGCAGCATCGGCGCAATGCCAGCGGCACTGGGCGGCGATGTGCGGCTCGGTTTTTCGCTGGAAGCGGGCGGTGCGTATAGCCCGGATAGTCCGCTGCGCTGGGGCGCGCTGCGTCAGGCGGCCAGCGGTTTTGTGGCAGTCGATACCCGCTTCGGCCCGCTGTATTTCGCAGCCGGCACCACCAAGGGCGGCAACAGCAGCGGCTATCTGTTCCTCGGCCCTATCTGGTAGGCGGGGCGGCGCGGCGCAGCGCCGTGAAGGCAGAGAACTCCCACGAGCGGAAGCCGACCAGCAGCGTAAAACCGTCGCGTTCGTGCGGCGCCAGTTTGCGTTCGCTCTGGTGCAAACGCGCCAGTTCGCCGGCCAGTTGCTGGATGCGTCCCACCAGTTCCTGTGCGCTGGACAGCGACAGCCGCGCTGGCAGGCACAGCAGAGTTTCGCCGGCGCCGTTAAAACTGCCGGCAAAATAATCGGCCACCACGTGCTGGCGGAAGAATTGCTGCACCGGTCCGTCCGGCAGCCAGCGGAAAGCGTTCGAGACGCGCAGCCGGTAGCGGTTCAGCGGTTTCAGTTCGATCAGTCCCAGCCGGTCCAGTTCGGCCAGCAGCAGGATGCATTCGGTTTCTGTCAGCTGGTAGGTTTCCAGTACCTGTTCCAGGGTCCAGTGACCGAGGCAGCAGATCGCCATCAGCAGCAGATGGGGCTGCGCCAGCAGGGATTTTTCCTGGGTCAGGGTGAGGGTATCGGCTTGTGGTGTGGCATCGGCGGCCGCGCGCAGCACATCTTCCATGGCCACTCCGGCCGCTTTGCAGATCTGCGCCAGCCGCGACAGGGGCATATCCTGCTGGCCGAACATCCGCTTTACGCTCGATTCGCTCATTTCGATACGCTCGGCCAGCATCTTGTAGGTGACGCCGGCGCCGCGCAACTGGTTGCGCAGCACGTTGAGGAGGACTTCAGGTGAGCTCATACGCGACCTTGTGCAAAAAACAAAAGGTATCGTATCACGCTACTCGCGCCAGCGGACCGTTCAGGTCTCGCGGTCGGGGTCGAGCGCGGAAGGCGCCGTCTGGCTGAGGCGGGCCAGCAGGCGTCGGGCTGCCTGCCGGTCCGCTGCGTGCGGTTTGGCATGGGGGCCGGCACCGCCGGCACGGGCGTGCGCCGCCTGTGCCACCGGATTGCGCGGTTTCTGGGATGGTTCTACCCGGAACTGCATTTTCTGGCGTGTTGCCAGTGCCTTGTTGGCCATTGCTCCCCCTTGCTGTAGCGCGGCGCTTACAGCACGTAGCGCGACAGATCTTCGTCGACGGACAGGGCGTCCAGTCGCGCATTGACGTAGCCGGCATCGATGGTGATCTGCTGGCCACTGGTGTCGCTGGCGCTGAACGACAGTTCCTCGAGCAGCTTTTCCATCACCGTGTAGAGCCGGCGCGCGCCGATGTTTTCGGTGCGCTCGTTGACCGAGTGGGCAATCTGCGCCAGCCGGGTGATGCCGTCCGGGGCAAACTCGATCGTGACGTTTTCCGTTGCCAGCAGGGCCGCGTACTGGCGCGTCAGGCAGGCATCGGTGCTGGTCAGGATGCGTTCGAAATCGGCGATCGACAGCGATTCCAGTTCCACGCGGATCGGGAAGCGTCCCTGCAGTTCCGGAATCAGGTCGGACGGCTTGGCCAGATGGAAGGCGCCGGACGCGATGAACAGGATGTGGTCGGTGCGGATCATGCCGTACTTGGTGTTGACGGTGGTGCCTTCCACCAGCGGCAGCAGGTCGCGCTGCACGCCGGCGCGCGACACGTCGGCGCCGCCCACTTCCGAACGCGAGGCGATCTTGTCGATTTCGTCGAGGAATACGATGCCGTTCTGCTCGACGTTCTGGATGGCCTTCTGCTTCATTTCCTCGTCGTTGACCAGCTTGGCCGCCTCCTCATCGAGCAGCACTTTCATGGCTTCGCGGATCTTGATCTTGCGGGCCTTTTTGCGCGCATTGCCCAGCCCCGAGAACATGCCTTTGATCTGTTCCGTCATCTCTTCCATGCCGGGCGGCGCCATGATTTCCATCTGCGGGCCTTGCTCGGCCAGTTCGATCTCGATTTCCTTGTCGTCCAGATCGCCCTGACGCAGACGCTTGCGGAAGGTCTGGCGGGTGGTGTCGCCTTCTTTCGGGGCTTCGCTACTGGCGGCATTGAAGCCGAAGTCGCGTGCCGGTGGCAGCAGAATATCGAGAATCCGGTCTTCGGCGGCATCTTCGGCCCGCGCGCGGACCTTGGCCATTTCCGCAGAACGGGTCTGTTTGATGCCGATGTCGATCAGATCACGGATGATGGTATCGACATCGCGCCCGACGTAGCCCACTTCGGTGAATTTGGTGGCTTCGATCTTGATGAACGGCGCATCGGCCAGCTTGGCCAGCCGACGTGCGATTTCCGTCTTACCAACCCCGGTGGGGCCGATCATCAGTATGTTTTTCGGGGTGATTTCGTGGCGCAGCGGCTCGGCCACCTGCTGGCGGCGCCAGCGGTTGCGCAGGGCGATGGCGACCGCCTTCTTGGCCTTGGCCTGACCGACCACGTGCTTGTCGAGTTCGCCGACGATTTCTTGCGGAGTCATGTTCATGCTGGATCCAGAGTCTCGATGATGTGGTTCAGATTGGTGTAGATGCACAGTTCACCGGCGATGGTCAGCGATTTGCTGACGATCTCTGCCGGGGTGAGGCTGGTGTTGTCCACCAGCGCCCGGGCGGCTGACTGGGCGTAGGTGCCGCCCGAGCCGATCGCGCCCACGCCACCTTCGGGCTCGAGCACGTCGCCATTGCCGGTAATCACCAGTGTCACCTCCTGATCGGCCACCAGCAGCATCGCTTCGAGCCGGCGCAGCACGCGGTCGGTACGCCAGTCCTTGGCCAGTTCCACCGAAGCGCGCAAGAGATTGCCCTGATGCTTTTCCAGTTTGCCTTCGAAACGGTCGAGCAGCGTGAAGGCGTCGGCCGTGCCGCCGGCGAAGCCCACCAGCACCTTGCCGCCGTAGACTTTACGGACTTTGCGGGCCGTGCCCTTCATGACGATGTTGCCCAGCGTAACCTGCCCATCGCCGCCCAGTGCGACCGTATTGCCGCGCCGCACACACAGGATGGTGGTACCGTGAAATTGTTCCATAGCTCCCTCAGAGTCAAAGCAAACTGCCAATGCCGAGCATATGGGGTAGGACCGGCCAATTGCAAGCGCCGCGCCGGTGCACGCCACCAGCGAAAGATGCCTCAAAAATAGGGACGCAACGCCAATGCGTCGCATTGGCGTTGCGTCCCTATTTTTGAGGCAATAACGTTGCCGGTTCGTTGAGGTACAAGGGACGAAAAAAAAGCACGCGGTTGCGTGCTTTTCTGGGATGCGTAGGGCTTAGTCGCCGTACAGTTTCTGCTTCAGTTCGCGGCGTTGCTGGGCTTCCAGCGACAGCGTGGCGGTCGGACGGGCGATCAGGCGTGGAATGCCGATCGGTTCGCCGGTTTCTTCGCACCAGCCGTAATCACCGGAATCGATCGCGACGATGGACTGTTGTACTTTTTTCAGCAGTTTGCGTTCGCGGTCGCGGGTACGCAGTTCCAGCGCGTGTTCTTCTTCGATGGTGGCGCGGTCAGCCGGATCCGGCACCAGCACGGTTTCGCGCAGGTGTTCGGTGGTTTCGCCTGCGTTTTTCAGCAGCTCTTTTTCCAGTGACTGCAGCTTGGCTTTGAAAAACGCCATTTGTGCCGGATTCATATAATCCTTTTCATCCATCTTCAGAATTTCTTCTTCAGTCAGGATGCGTTCGGCAGCGGCGGGGGTCGATTTATTAGTTTTGGTCATAACTTCGCTTACCTTCGATACGACAGAGTTTACATTTAATCAGCCCGAATTTTGTGGCTTTTTAGCCATCCCCACAAAACCCCGATAGTTTATACCAGACATTGTTCTAAACCGCTAATAAAGATGTCTTTCGGTAGATTTTTGCCGATAAATACCATTTTGCTGCCACGAACGTCGTTTTCTCCCCATTTGGCACCCAGGTCGCTGCCCATGATTTGATGCACGCCCTGGAACACCACCTTGCGATCGGCTTCCTTCATCCACAATACGCCTTTATAGCGCAACATGCGCGGACCGTAGGCATTCACCAGTCCGCCGAGGAAATCGTCGAGTTTGGCCGGATCGAAGGGGCGCTGGCTCTTGAACACGAAAGCGGCAATCTCGTCGCTGTGGTGAGCGTGGTGGTGGTTATGGCCATGCCCGTGCTCGTGTGCA
>JAIELO010000262.1 GCA_019752915.1 Burkholderiaceae bacterium | reverse complement strand
TCAACGCCGAATTCGCCGACCTGAACCGCGACATCGATCTGGTCGAGGCGCGCCTGAAAGCCATCTTCGGCAATGCCAAGCTGGAACCGAATCACCAGATACAGGTGCTATCGAGTCTGTTCTTCCGCAACAAGGGCGCCTACATTGTCGGCAAGGGCATTAACGGCAACCGCGAGTTCCCGTTCGTGGTGCCTATCCTGCACAACCGGCAAGGTCAGCTGGTGCTCGATACGGTGCTGTTCGATCATGAACAGATCACCATCCTGTTCTCGTTTACCCGCGCCTACTTCCTCGTCGACATGGAAGTGCCATCGGCCTACGTGCAGTTCCTGCGTTCGCTACTGCCACGCAAACCGCGCAGCGAGATCTACACCATTCTCGGCCTGCAGAAACAGGGCAAGACGCTGTTCTACCGCGACTATCTGCAGCACCTCAAGCACTCGTCCGACCAGTTCGAAATTGCCCCCGGTATTCGCGGTCTGGTAATGCTGGTATTCGCGCTGCCGTCCTTCCCGTATGTGTTCAAGGTGATCAAGGATTTCTTCCCGCCACCGAAAGAAACCTCGCGCGCCCTGATCAAGGAAAAATACCTGCTGGTGAAACACCACGACCGGGTCGGCCGCATGGCCGATACGCTCGAGTATTCCAACGTGGCCTTCCCGCGTCACCGCTTCACGGAAGAACTGGTCGCGGAGCTGAAACATTTTGCGCCCTCACTGGTCGAAGAAGAGGGCGAGCAACTGGTCATCAAACACCTGTACATCGAGCGCCGCATGGTGCCGCTGAATATCTGGCTGAGCAATGCCGAAAAAGAGCACGACGAAGTCCAGCTGGAACACGGCGTACTCGAGTACGGCAATGCCATCAAGGAGCTGGTAGCGGCCAACATCTTCCCCGGCGATATGCTGTACAAGAACT
Organism: Burkholderiaceae bacterium; assembly: GCA_019752915.1. Lineage (GTDB taxonomy): Bacteria > Pseudomonadota > Gammaproteobacteria > Burkholderiales > Burkholderiaceae_D > Rugamonas. The sequence goes on along the minus strand of JAIELO010000262.1, from coordinate 10,255 downwards.
TCGGCGTGACCCGCCACCAGCGCGTAGTCTTCTATGATTACGACGAAATCGAATACATCACCGACTGCCAGTTCCGCAAGATTCCGCAAGCCCGCACGGAAGAAGAGGAAATGGCCTCGGAACCGTGGTACCCGATCGGCAAGTCCGACGTGTTCCCCGAACAGTTTGGCACCTTCCTGCTGGGCAATGCCCGGATCCGCCATTACTTCCTGAAACACCACGCCGACCTGCTCACGCCCGAATGGTGGCAGGCGCGCAAGCAGCGCATTCAGGACGGCTATCTGGAAGACGTGTTCCCTTATCCGCAGCACATCCGTTTTTGCAATCAACACACCTCACCCCCGGCGCTTACCCAACCGCCATTTATGGAGACACTAGAAAATGAATGATCCTATCGTTATCGTCGGCGCAGCCCGTACCCCTATGGGCGCTTTCCAGGGCGACTTCAGCAGCAAGAGCGCGCATGATCTGGGCGCCGTCGCGATTCAGGCCGCCGTCGAGCGTTCCGGCATCGATGGCAAACTGGTCGAGCACGTCTATTTCGGTAATTGCCTGATGGCCGGTCAAGGTCAGGCGCCGGCCCGTCAGGCCCTGCTGAAAGCCGGTCTGCCGACTTCCACCGGTGCCGTCACCCTGTCGAAAATGTGCGGCTCGGCCATGCAGGCGGCCATCTTCGCGCACGACCAGCTGATCGCCGGTAGCGCCGAAGTGGTGATCGCTGGCGGCATGGAATCGATGACCAACGCCCCGTATCTGGTGCCGAAAGCCCGTGGCGGCTACCGCATCGGCCACGGCATGCTGTTCGACCACATGATGTACGACGGTCTGGAAGACGCCTACTCGCGCAACGAAAAAACCGGCGAAGGCCGCTCCATGGGCACCTTCGCCGAAGAGTGCTCGGCCAAGTACGAATTCAGCCGCGAAGCGCAGGACAACTTCGCCATCGAATCCGTGAAGCGCGCCCAGCGTGCTACCAGCGAAGGCTATTTCAACTGGGAGATTGCACCGGTCACCGTCAGCAGCCGCGCCGGTGACGTGGTGATCGACAAGGATGAAGGCCCGCTGAAAGCCAAGATCGACAAGATCCCGACGCTGCGCGCCGCCTTCAAGAAAGATGGCACCATCACCGCCGCCTCGTCGTCGTCGATCAACGACGGTGCTGCCGCATTGGTGATGATGCGCGCTTCCACCGCCAAAAAACTGGGCGCCACCGTAATCGCCACCATCCACGGTCACGCTACCTTTGCACAGGAACCGAATCTGTTCACCACCGCCCCGATTGGCGCGATGGAAAAGCTGTACAAGAAAATCGGCTGGGGCAGCAAAGACGTCGACCTGTTCGAAATTAACGAAGCGTTCGCTGCCGTGCCGATGGCCGCCATGCGCGACCTCGACATCCCGCACGACAAGGTCAACATCCACGGTGGTGCGTGCGCACTGGGTCACCCGATCGGCGCGTCCGGCGCCCGCATCCTCGTCACCCTGATCGGCGCGCTGAAACGCACCGGCGGTAAAAAAGGCGTGGCGGCGCTGTGCATCGGCGGCGGCGAAGCCACTGCCATGGCCATCGAACTGGCTTAAGCGATGGCGACTGCACTGATTATTGGTGCCTCGCGCGGCATCGGTCACGAACTGGTACGCCAGTATGTGGCCGATGGCTGGCGCGTGATCGCCACGGCGCGCAAGCCGGAAGACGTGGCCGCACTGGTGGCCATCGGTGCCGAAGCCCATGCGCTCGACGTCAACAACGTCGAAGCCGTGGCCGGTCTGGGCTGGAAGCTCGATGGCGAAGAGCTGCAGGTCGCCTTCCTGAACGCCGGCGTGTACGGACCGCGTCATGACGGCTTCCCGATGCAGACCGATTTCGATGCCGTGATGCACACCAACGTGCTGGCGGCGATGCGTTTGCTACCCATCATCGCACCGATGGTGGTGGCAGCGCAGGGCAAGCTGGCGGTGCTGTCTTCGCACATGGGTTCGCTAAGCGAGCGCAGCAATCCTAGCGGCTCGCTGTACCGCGCCAGCAAGGCGGCCTTGAATTCGGTACTGATCGACACCGCACTCACCTTCGGCCCGCAGGGCGCCACTTGCGTGGCCTTCCATCCGGGCTGGGTGCGCACGGAGATGGGCGGCGCTGGCGCCGATCTGTCGGTGGAACAAAGCGCAGCAGGTCTGCGCGCAACGCTGGCGGCGCTACCCGCGTCCGACCGGGCCGTGTATCGCAACTACGATGGCACAAGCATCGGCTGGTAAGCGTGACGCATAGCGTCACGCAGCCGGCACACGATCACTACATAAACAATCACGAGACACCATGATACTGAGCGAAGAACACACCATGATCCGCGACGCCCTGCGCAGCTTTGCACAGGAACGTCTGGCCCCCAACGCGGCCCGCTGGGACAAGGAACACCACTTTCCCAAAGAGGAATTGCAGGAGCTGGCTGCACTGGGCGCCTTCGGTGTGGCCGTGCCCGAGGCACTGGGCGGGGCTGGTATGGATTATGTTTCGCTGGCACTGGTGCTGGAAGAGATCGCCGCCGGTGACGGCGGTACCTCGACTGTTATTTCCGTCAACAACTGCCCGGTGTGCAGCATCGCCATGATGTATGCCAACGATCAGCAGAAGCAGCAATGGTTGCGGCCACTGGCACAGGGCCAGATGCTAGGTGCGTTCTGCCTGACCGAACCACACACCGGCAGTGACGCGGCAGCACTGCGCACTACCGCGACCCGCGATGGCAACGAATATGTACTGAACGGCGTCAAGCAGTTCATCACCAGCGGCAAATATGCCGATGTGGCGATTGTCATGGCGGTGACCGATAAAGCGGCGGGCAAGAAGGGCATCAGCGCCTTCTGGGTGCCGACCACTACGCCCGGTTATATCGTGGCAGGGCTGGAACAGAAGATGGGCCAGCACTCCTCGGATACGGCGCAGATTCTCTTTGAAAATTGCCGGATTCCGGCCGAGAATCTGATCGGTGCAGAAGGTCAGGGTTACAAGATCGCCCTGTCCGGACTGGAAGGCGGACGCATCGGCATCGCTTCGCAGGCAGTCGGCATGGCACGCGCCGCTTATGAAGCGGCGCTGCACTACGCACGCGAACGCGAGAGCTTCGGCAAACCGATCTACGAACATCAGGCCGTGCAGTTCCGGCTGGCCGACATGGCCACCCAGATCGAAGCGGCACGCCAGCTGATCCTGCATGCAGCATCGATGAAGGATGCGGGATTGCCGTGCCTGAAAGAAGCGGCGATGGCCAAACTGTTCGCTTCCGAAATGGCCGAAAAGGTCTGCTCGGATGCGATTCAGGTGCACGGTGGTTACGGCTATGTGTCCGACTTCCCCGTCGAACGCATCTACCGCGATGTGCGGGTCTGCCAGATTTACGAAGGCACCAGCGACATCCAGAAACTGCTGATTGCACGCGCCCTGTAATGGCACAGCGCGGCGCCCCTTAGCCGGGGCGCCGCACTGTGCTTACAACTGCTGAATCTGGCGGTTGATAGCCTGCACCGAGCGCGCATTGCGCTCGCTGTAACGGTCGGTCAGATAGTCGGCACGGCCGCGCAGCAGCAGCGTCATCTTGAACAACTCTTCCATTACATCGACCACCCGCTCGTAGTAGGCCGACTTGCGCATCCGGCCCGCATCGTCGAATTCCTTGTAGGCCATCGGCACTGAGGACTGGTTAGGGATGGTGAACATACGCATCCAGCGTCCCAGCAAGCGCAGCGTATTGACTACATTGAACGATTGCGAACCGCCGCACACCTGCATCACTGCCAGCGTACGGCCCTGACTCGGACGCAGCGCACCTTGCTCGAGCGGGATCCAGTCGATCTGGTTTTTCATCACAGCCGTAATCGCACCATGCCGTTCCGGACTACACCACACCTGCCCTTCCGACCAGAGCGACAAGGCGCGCAATTCCTGCACCTTGGGATGGTCCTCGGCAACGCTGCCCACCATCGGCAATTCGGTCGGATCGAAGATTTTTACTTCGGCGCCGAAGTGGGCCAGTATGCGCGCCGCTTCTTCCGTCAGAAAACGGCTGAACGAGCGCTCGCGCAGCGAGCCATACAGCAGCAGGATGCGCGGCGGATGATCGAGTTCGCCTGCTGGCGCCAGCTGTTCCAGCGTCGGGATCGGCAGCAGCGCATGATCGATGTTGGGCAAACTCATGTCGGGCAATGTCATCATGTCCTCTCAGTGCAGACGCAGGGCCAGCGCGGCCAGCGTCACCAGCAGCACCGGCAACGTCAGGCAGATCCCCACGCGGAAGTAATAGCCCCAGGAAATCTGGATGCCCTTGTTAGCCAGCACGTGCAGCCAGAGCAGGGTTGCCAGACTACCGATCGGCGTGATTTTTGGGCCGAGGTCGCTACCGATCACGTTCGCATACACCATCGCTTCGCGCACCGTGCCCTGTGCCGTCGAGGCATCAATCGACAGCGCGCCCACCAGCACGGTCGGCAGATTATTCATGATGGACGACAGAATCGCCGTGATGAAACCGGTGCCCAGCGCCGCGCCCCACACGCCATAGCCAGCACAGGCATTCAGCGCGGCGGTCAGATAGTCGGTCAGGCCGGCATTGCGCAAGCCGTACACCACCAGATACATGCCGAGCGAGAAAATCACGATCTGCCATGGCGCATTGCCGATCACTTCACGGGTGGAAATGCGGTGACCGCGCGCGGCCACCAGCAACAGCAGCGCCGCACCGACGGCCGAAGTAGCGCTGATCGGCACGCCCAGATCTTCCAGCCAGAAGAAGCCCACCAGCAGCAAACCCAGCACCCACCAGCCGGTGAGGAAGGTGGCGCGGTCGTGGATCGCCTCGGCCGGCGCCTTGATTTGCTGCAGATCGTAATCGGCAGGAATGTCGCGACGGAAGTAGCACAGCAGCGCCACCAGCGTGGCCGCAACGGCGACCAAGTTCACAGGCATCATCACGGCCGCGTAGCGCGCGAAGCTGATGCCGAAATAGTCGGCGGAAACGATGTTGACCAGATTCGACACCACCAGCGGCAGGCTGGCCGTATCGGCGATAAAACCGGCCGCCATCACAAACGCCAGCGTGGCCTTGCCGGAAAACTTCAGCTCGCGCAGCATGGCAATCACGATCGGCGTCAGGATCAGCGCCGCGCCGTCATTGGCGAACAGCGCCGAGACGGCCGCGCCGAGCAGCACAAACAGCGAGAACAGCAACTTGCCGCTACCGCGCCCCCAGCGCGCCACATGCAGGGCGGCCCACTCGAAGAAACCGGCCTTGTCCAGCAACAGGCTGATGATGATGATGGCGACAAAAGTGCCGGTGGCATTCCAGACAATGTGCCAGACCACGGGCATATCGCCGACGTGGATGACACCGGCCAGCAGTGCGACCAGCGCACCGGCACTGGCGCTCCAGCCGATGCCTAGGCCACGCGGTTGCCAGATAACCAGCGTCAGCGTGGCCAGAAAAATCAGGAAAGCGCTCAGCATGCGGGCGCTCCGATGCTGCCGATACGGTCCAGTTCCGCTTTCAATGCGGCGCGGTCATCCGCCAGCTGCGCCAGTGGCAGCGCCAGAAACGCTTCGATACGGGCGCGCAGGGTGGCGTAGGCCAGTTCGAAGGCTGCATCGATTTCGGCAGGCGTGCCGACCACATGACTCGGATCTTCCACACCCCAGTGTGCGCGCAAGACCGGGCCCAGATAGGCAGGGCAGGTTTCGCCGGCAGCACTACCGCAAACGGTGATCACGATATCGGGTGTCAGCGGCAGATCGCTCCACGACTTGCTGAAATAGCCCGCCGTCGGAATCCCCTTGGCTGCCAGCAGCGCCAGCGCCTGGGCATTGAGCACACCAGTCGGCTGGCTACCAGCGCTGAGCGCCGTCCAGCCGGCTGGTGCCAGATGATTGAAAGTGGCTTCGCTCAGAATCGAGCGGCAGGAGTTACCGGTGCAGAGAAACAGAACGTTCATGGTGTGCAGACCTTGGAGGTGGGACCGCAGGGCTGGCCGCCACAGCAGTTTTCAGTAAGGAAGCCGATCAGCGCATTCATCGCGCCGACATCAGCCGTATAAATTAGAAAGCGGCCCTGCTGGCGGGAAGAGATCAGGCCCGCATGGCTGAGTTCTTTCAAATGGAAGGACAGAGACGAGGGCGCAATCTGGAGTTGCTCGCCGATTTTGCTAGCGGCCAGACCTTCCGGCCCGGTCTGCACCAGCAGACGAAACACGGCCAGACGATGTTCCTGGGCCAGCGACGACAGGGCCGCCAATGCATTTTTAGTATCCATGGGCGCATCATAGCGCAATGAATTCGATATTTCAAATAATATCGAAATGATTCAGCCATAAAAAAAGCCCGCATCGCTGCGGGCCCGTTCCAATGTATTACCAATGCTTTAATCGTGTGCCAGAGTCCAAGGCTATCTGCCAGGTGACTCCGGAGTCTCGGGCGCCCATGCTATCTGCAAGGTGCCCCCAACGTGTAAATCGACCATCGTATCCGGAATTACAACTCCGGGATTTGCGTCAACTGCGGTTCGGTCTTACACATATCGAACTGCGGCGCTCTGCCCGGACGTGGGACTGTTCTCGGGAAACCCTTAAACCTCAACCACGAACGTAGTGTAACACAGAATTTTGTGCGCCGCACAAATTATTTCCTCAAAAATAGGGACGCAACGCGTTTGCGACGCATTTACATCTTTATGCGCCCGTTGGCAGGCTTTTACGCCAACGCAATGCCAACTATGAAAAGTAGGCTCAGTATCAGCTCATCCGTCTTGCCGCCTACCGCCATGCCACGCCGCGCTCGCCTGACACTCCCCGACGTTCCGCTCCATCTGACCCAGCGCGGCCATGATCGACACGCCTGCTTTTTTGCCGACGATGATTACCGTTTCTACCTGTACTGGCTGGAGCGCAATGCAGCGAGGCAGCATTGCTTTATCCACGCATACGTTCTCATGACTAACCATGTCCACTTGGTGCTCAGCGCCGAAGAAGCCGAGGCTCCAGCAGGGTTGATGAAGGCGCAAAACCAGCGTTACGTCTGCTACGTGAATCAGCGCTATGGGCGCTCGGGCACGCTTTGGAATGGCCGCTTTCACTCTTGCCTCGCGCAGCAGGAGAACTACCTGCTGATCTGCCAGCGGTATGTGGAATTGAATCCGGTGCGTGCCGGAATGGTCGAACATCCGGCCGACTACCGTTGGTCAAGTTATCGGGCCAATGCACAGGGCGCCAAAAATTCCCTCATCACACCGCACGCCCAATACCTTGCCCTAGGCGACGATTTCAGCCAAAGGCTAGCGGCCTACCGAGAACTGTTTCACGGTGCGCTCGACCCAACCTTGATTGAGCAGATTCGCATTGCAACAATCGGCAACCGTGCTCTGGGCACTACACGTTTTGCGGCCGATGTAGCCACCATCTTGGGGCGCCAAAGCGTGCCTGCTATGCGGGGACGACCACGCCGGACAAACAACAGCGATGGGCTCCAAGGAACACGCAAAAAAATATCAAAATAAATACGTTACGTCCCCAATTCTGCGTCCCCAATTCTGCCCAATTTGCAATACCGAAATTGTCAAAATAAATACGTTGCGTCCCCATTTATTGGGGGCGGGCGGCGAGGTCAAGATAGCGCCAGTTGGTGAGCTCGACCGGGTGGCGCTGGTAGTGCTTGAGCCACGGCTGCTGCAGGTCGGCCGAGACGGGATGCGTGAGCAACACCCAAGGGGCGTAGGCGTGAAGCAGGTCGGCCAGATCGCGGTACAGGGCGGTGCGCTGCGGGGTGTCGCCCAGCAGGCGGCTCGCTTCGTAGCGCTGGTTGTAGGCGGGCAGGTCGAAGCGGGCGTAGTTGGCGCGGCCACGGTTGGCACCGTATAGCAGCTGGTAGAAGTTGTCACCATCGGGGAAATCGGCCACCCAGTTGGTTTCGAACATCATCACTGAACCCAGCCGCGAGGCTTTGATAATTTCCGTTTTCTTGTCGCTCTTGAAGACGACCCGCAGGCCGATGGCGTTCAAATTTTTGCGCCACAGCTCGTCACGCAGACGACCCACGGTCGACGCTTCACTGTGCATCACCAGCGTCAGCGGCTTGCCGTCGGGTTGCTGGCGGAAGCCGTCGGCGCCTTTGCGATAGCCGAAGCGCTCCAGCAGGGCTTGCGCTAGCGCCGGATCAAAGGGCACCGGGCTGCGATAGGCCGGATCGTAACCACGCACATTCGGCGGCAACGGCGTTTGCGCTGGCAGGGCCAGCCCTTTTTTGAGCAGGGCGACATCTTCGGCACTGTTGTAGGACAGGGCGATGGCACGTCGCAGCGCCAGCTTGTCTTTGCTGTAGCCGCCGATCAGCGGGTCTTCCATATTCATCCACATATAGTAGGTCTGCAGCACCGGGAAGGGCGACAACACGATGCCGCGCGCGGCCAGCGGCGCTTGCAAGGTCGGCTTGGCGTCGGCCGTCAGCACCATGTCTTTCATCGATTCCGGCAGCTGTTCGAGGAAGTCGAACTCGCCATTGAGAAAGCCCAGCACGCGCGACTGGTACTCCTCGACGACACGGATGTCGATACGGTCCAGCAACGGTACGCGCCGTCCCTGATACGTTACAGGGCGAAAATCGCGATTGGCCAGCAGGGTGATGCGATCGCTATGCTTCCACTGTCCCATCACGAATGGCCCCGTCCCGACCGGATGATTGCCAGCCTGCGCACCATAAGCTTCGATCACTTCACGTGCCACCACGGCCGTGGCTGGCGTGGCCAGATAGAACAGAAAATTCGGATCGGGCGCGCTCAGGCGAATGCGCAGGGTGAATTTATCCACTGCCTGCAGACCGGCGATCGCGGTGTCGTAGCTGAAGTGGCTTTTCAGGGCGGCATCGCCGGCCAGCTTGCCTTCGAGCAGAAATAGCCACGGCGACTTCAGCACCGGATCATATAAACGCTTGAGGCTGTAGACGTAATCCTGCGCCGTGACCTGGCGGCGCTGCCCGCCCAGGGCCGGATCGGGCGTGAAATACAGGTCCTGACGCAGATGGAAGGTGTAGCTCAGCCCCTGTTCGCTCACTTCCGGCATGGCGCTCACCGTATTCGGCTGCAATTGCACGGGACGCGCCAGATAGTCGTAGCGCAGCAGCGGATCGAACAGGTTTTCCAGCAGACTCAGGCTGGCAATATCGGATGCCACCGCCGGATCGAGCCCCGTTTCGCCGGTGCTCAGAAACGCATGCAAGACCTTTTCTGCGGCGCGCGCAGGTGCTGGCATGAGCACGCACAGCGCAGCGCACAGCAGCGGGCTCCACAGAGCGCAGCGCAGCAGCGGCAGGATGGCAGCAAGTCGTTTCAGCATAGACAGATTCCCACATCAGCAAACTAAAGCGGCAGCTTATAACTTTTTTGGTCCGCTTACCCGCTATACTTTGCCTGTCTTCATCACTTTTTCCCCACTTTTTTTCACTATGTCGCTCAATTACATCTGGTCGGGCTTTTTTCTGATTGGCTTCATCGCCGCAGTGGCTCAGTTCCTCCTGTCTGGCGACACAGAAATTTTCAAACGCATCGTCGACGGCACCTTCGATTCGGCGCGCACCGGCGTGATGGACATCGCCCTGCCGCTGGCCGGCGTGATGACGCTGTGGCTGGGGATTATGAATATCGGCGAAAAAGCCGGTGCCATCGATTTGTTAGCACGCCTGATCGCGCCATTCTTCTCGCGCATCTTCCCGGGCGTACCGTCCCAGCATCCGGCCACCGGCCACATGGTAATGAATTTCTCGGCCAATCTGCTGGGTCTGGACAATGCCGCCACGCCGTTCGGTCTGAAGGCCATGGAAAGCCTGCAAACGCTCAACCCCAGCAAGGACGAGCCGACCGATGCGCAGATCATGTTTCTGGTGCTGCACACCTCCGGCCTGACGCTGATCCCGCTGGCCATCATGGCGCAGCGCTCCATCCTTGGCGCGGCCGATCCGTCCGACATCTTCATTCCCTGCCTGATCGCCACCTATGTGGCGACCGTGACCGGCATCATCACCGTCGCGATCCGCCAGCGCATCAATCTGTTCAACCGCGTGGTGATGGGCTGGCTGGGCGGCATGACGGCCGCCATCGCTGGCTCGGTCTGGTATTTCACGCACTACCTGAACAAACAGGAAATCGAACTGTTTTCCAAAGTGTTCAGTAATCTGGTGCTGTTGCTGGTCATTGTCGGCTTCATCGTTGGGGCGCTGCGCCGCAAGGTG
>JAIELO010000361.1 GCA_019752915.1 Burkholderiaceae bacterium | reverse complement strand
AGCAGTTGGAGCAGATGCATCAGCTGAAAACCGGTGCGCTGCTGCGCGCTGCGGTGGTACTCGGTGCACTGGCCGGTAAAGAACTCGATGCGGCGGAGCTACAGGCGCTGGACGCCTATGCGCGCGCCATCGGGCTGGCGTTCCAGGTGGTCGATGATGTGCTCGACGCGACGGCCGATTCGGCCACGCTGGGCAAAACTGCTGGCAAGGATGCGGCGGATAACAAGCCGACCTATGTGTCGATACTGGGTCTGGAACCGTCACGGGCGCTGGCGGAACAATTGCGACGCGACGCGCATACTGCGCTCGCGCCGTTCGGAGATAAAGCTGTGCGATTACGCGAACTCGCGGATCTGATCGTGCAGCGGAAGGCATAAATGAAACTGCTAGAAACCATCCATACACCAGCGGATGTGCGCAAACTGGCGCGCACCCAGCTGACGCCCCTGGCGCACGAACTGCGCAGCTATCTGCTCGACTCGGTGTCGAAAACCGGCGGTCACCTGTCGTCCAATCTGGGCACGGTCGAATTGACGGTAGCGCTGCACTACGTGTTCAACACCCCGCACGACCGCATCGTCTGGGACGTGGGTCACCAGACCTACTCGCACAAAATTCTGACCGGCCGGCGCGAGCGCATGCACACGCTGCGTCAGCTCGATGGTATTTCCGGCTTCCCGAAACGGGACGAAAGCGAATACGACACCTTCGGTACGGCGCACTCGTCGACCTCGATTTCGGCGGCGCTGGGGATGGCGCAAGCGGCCAAGATCAAAGGTGAAAACCGCCACGCTATCGCCGTCATCGGCGATGGTTCGATGACGGCCGGGATGGCTTTCGAAGCGCTGAATAACGCCGGGGTACAGGAAGACATCAACCTGCTGGTGATCCTCAACGATAACGATATGTCGATCTCGCCGCCGGTGGGCGCGCTGAACCGCTATCTGGCACGTCTGATGTCGGGGCAGTTCTATGCAGCGGCCAAGAATGTCGGCAAATCGGTGTTGCCGGGACCGGTGCTGGAGCTGGCTAAACGGCTGGAAGAACACGCCAAAGGCATGGTGGTACCGGCGACCATGTTCGAAGAATTCGGTTTCAACTACATCGGCCCGATCGACGGCCATGATCTGGAATCGCTGATCCCGACGCTGCAGAACATCCGTCACCTGAAAGGCCCGCAGTTCCTGCACGTGGTGACCAAAAAAGGTCAGGGCTACAAACTGGCCGAGGCCGAGCCGATTCTGTATCACGGCACCGGTAAATTCAATCCGGCCGAAGGCATTAAACCGGCCACTGCGCCGGGCAAACTGACTTACACCGAAGTATTCGGCAACTGGCTGTGCGACATGGCGGGCGCCGATAAGAAACTGGTGGGGATTACGCCGGCCATGCGCGAAGGTTCGGGCATGGTGCGCTTCGAGCAGGAATACCCGGATCGCTATTTCGACGTCGGCATCGCCGAACAGCACGCCGTCACCTTTGGCGCAGGGCTGGCCTGCGAAGGCTTAAAGCCGGTGGTGGCAATCTACTCGACCTTCCTGCAACGCGGTTACGACCAGCTGATTCACGACGTCGCACTGCAGAATCTGGACGTGACGTTTGCGCTCGATCGCGCCGGTCTGGTGGGCGCCGATGGTGCTACCCACGCCGGTAACTACGATCTGGCCTATCTGCGCTGCATCCCGAACATGGTGGTGATGGCAGCCTCGGACGAAAACGAATGCCGCCAGATGCTCACCACCGGCTACCACTACAAGGGCCCGGCAGCGATCCGTTATCCGCGCGGCGCCGGCATTGGTGCAGTGGTCGAAAAAGAACTGACTTCGCTGGAAATCGGTAAAGGTGAAATCAAACGGCGCGGCCAGAAGATCGCCATCCTGGCGTTTGGCTCGATGGTGGCACCGGCCATGGCTGCGGGCGAAACGCTCGATGCCACGGTTGCCAATATGCGCTTCGTGAAGCCGCTGGATGTGGAACTAGTGCGTCAGCTGGCGGCCGAGCATGACTATCTGGTGACGGTGGAAGAGGGCTGCATTATGGGTGGCGCCGGTGCTGCGGTCGCGGAAGCGCTGGCTGCGGAAGGCATCGTCAAGCCACTGCAGATGCTGGGCTTGCCGGATAAATTCATCGACCACGGCGATCCGGTCAAACTGCTGGCTAGCGTCGGTCTGGATGCTGCCGGCATCACCGCCTCGATCCAGCGGCGCAACGCCGGCAGCGAACCACGGCTGGTGGTCAGCAACGGCTAAGTATTCGCCAGGCCACTGCGCAGCCAGGCCGGGCCAGTGCAGTCTCCTCGTCAGTGACCCGGGAGCCTGCACTGTGCCCGGCCTGATTTTTTTTGCGGGCAGGTCTGGGCTCAGGCTTGTGCCTGAGCGGGGCGCCTGAGTGTATTAACGGCGACGCTCGTGCTGCCAGAGGACGTCGCTGCCGCCGCTGTGGCGGTTTAGCACGCGCGCCAGCACGAACATCAGGTCAGACAGACGGTTGACGTACTGGCGTGGATGGTCGTGGATGGTTTCGGCTTTACCCAGCGTGACGATGGCACGTTCGGCGCGGCGGCACACGGTGCGGCAGACGTGCGCCAGCGACGCGGCGCGCGAGCCGGCCGGCAGGATGAATTCTGTCAGCGCAGGCAGGGTGGCATTGTATTTTTCCAGATGGGCGTCGAGGCGCAGCACGTGGGCTTCGGTAATCATTTGGTAGCCGGGAATGCACAGTTCACCGCCCAGGTCGAACAGGTCGTGCTGGATGGTCACCAGTTCTTCGCGCAAATCGTCCGGCATGTCTTCGCACAGCAGCAGTCCCAGATGCGAGTTCAGTTCGTCGACTTCGCCGATGGCGTCGATGCGCACGCTGTCTTTGTCCGTGCGGCTGCCGTCGCCCAGACCCGTAGTGCCGCCGTCGCCGGTGCGGGTGGCGATTTTGGAGAGTCGGTTACCCATGTCATTTCCTTAAGTGTGAGGTTCGCGACCGGAAGAATACAACAGTTTGCGTTTGTATTTCAGCGCTGGCACCGATTGTATCCACGTTTGTGCTTACAATCCTGTTCTGATCACGTGCTTTCAGGTGCCCGCCCCATGAACACAGTCACATCATCTGCTCCCGTCGCCGCTCCCGTCGCTTCCTTTGCCACACCAGCACAACTGGCTACCCGCCGCAGCGAGCTCGCTGCCGCGTTGCTGCAGGTGCTGCCGGCGTCCAGCGTTCTGTCCGATCCTGAAGACACCCGTCCTTACGAATGCGATGGTCTGGCCGCTTACCGCCAGATGCCGCTGATTGTGGTGCTGCCGACCAGCGAGGAGCAGATCGTCGCGGTGCTCAAGCTGTGCCACGAAATGCAGGTGCCGATCGTGCCGCGTGGCGCCGGTACCGGCCTGTCCGGCGGCGCCATGCCGATAGCTGACGGGGTGGTGCTGTCGACCGCGCGCCTGAACCGGATTTTACGCATGGACGCCTATTCGCGTACGGCGGTGGTGCAGCCGGGTGTGCGCAATCTGGCTATTTCCGACGCGGCCGCCCAGCACGGGCTGTATTACGCGCCCGATCCATCTTCGCAGATCGCCTGTACCATCGGCGGCAACGTGGCTGAGAACTCCGGCGGGGTGCACTGTCTGAAGTATGGTCTGACGGTGCACAATGTGCTGCGGGTGCGCATGGCGACCATCGAGGGCGATGTGGTGGAACTGGGCAGCGAGGCGCTCGATGCCGCCGGGCTGGATCTGCTGTCGGTGTTTATCGGTTCTGAGGGTATGCTGGGCATCGTCACCGAAGTGACGGTGAAACTGGTGCCGAAACCGGCCTGCGCGCGGGTCATCATGGCATCCTTCAACGAGGTGGTGGCTGGTTGCAATGCGGTGGCAGCACTGATCGCGGCGGGGATTATTCCGGCCGGTCTGGAAATGATGGATCAGACGTCTGCGCGTATGGTCGAACCGTTCGTGCATGCCGGTTACGACACCGAAGCGGCGGCGATTCTCTTGTGCGAGGCCGATGGTACGGCCGAAGAAGTGGAAGAGGAAATCGCCCGCATGTCGGCGGTGCTCCAGCAGGCTGGCGCGAGTGCGCTGGCGGTGTCGCAGTCGGAGTCCGAACGGATGCGCTTCTGGTCGGGGCGCAAGAATGCGTTTCCGGCTGCGGGGAGGATCTCGCCCGATTACTACTGCATGGATGGCACCATCCCGCGCAAGCGGCTCGGCGAGGTGCTGCACGGGATCACGCAGATGGAGCATAAATACGGTCTGCGCTGCGCCAATGTGTTCCACGCCGGTGACGGCAATCTGCACCCGCTGATTCTGTTTAACGCCAACATCCCTGATGAATTCGAACGTGCCGAAGCCTTCGGCGCCGAGATTCTGGCGCTGTGCGTGGCGGTGGGCGGCACTATCACCGGCGAGCATGGCGTGGGCATCGAGAAAATCAATTCCATGTGTGCGCAGTTCGCGCCAGCAGAACTGGAAGCCTTCTTCGGCGTGAAGCGCGCCTTCGATCCGGCGCGGCTGCTCAATCCTGACAAGGCCATCCCGACCCTGAACCGCTGTGCGGAATTCGGCAAGATGCGCGTCAGCGGCGGACAGATGCCGTTTGCCTATCTGCCGCGGTTCTGAACGGAGCTTCATGAATACTTCTACACCACTCACTACGCCTGCGGCACACGCCAGTGGCGCCGATGTCGCGGCTGCCGCAGCCGTCGCTAACGGCTTTGCCGAACGCATCCGTGCAGCCAGTGCGGCTGGCACGCCTTTATGTCTGCGCGGTGGCGGCAGCAAGGACTGGTATGGTCAGACCCCGCAAGGTGCAGTGCTCGACACGCGTGCCTACTGCGGCGTGGTGGCTTACGAACCGACCGAACTGGTAATCACGGTGCGCTGTGGTACGCCGCTCGCGGAGGTTGAGGCGCTACTGGCGCAGCATGGGCAGATGCTGGCCTTCGAGCCGCCACGCTTCAGTGCCGCTTCGACCATCGGCGGGGTGGTGGCCAGCGCGCTGTCCGGCCCGCGCCGTGCCAGCGCCGGTGCAGTGCGCGATTTCGTGCTTGGTGCGGTACTGATGGATGGACACGGTACTATCCTGCGCTTCGGCGGGCAGGTGATGAAGAATGTCGCCGGCTACGATGTGTCGCGCTTGCTGGCCGGTTCGCTCGGCACACTGGGCTTAATTCTGGAAGTGTCGCTCAAGGTGCTGCCTTTGCCGCTGTGCGAAACCAGTCTGCGTTTCGAACTGGGCGAGATCGATGCGCTGCGTCGCCTGAATGAATGGGGTGGCCAGCCTTTGCCGATATCGGCCAGTTGCTGGCATCAGGGTGTGCTGGCGGTACGCCTGTCCGGTGCACCGGCGGCAGTGGCAGCGGCGCAGCAGCGCATGGGTGGTCGCGCGCTGGAACATGCCGACGCCTTCTGGACGGCGCTGCGAGATCAGAGCGCGCCGTATTTTGCCGAGGGCTGTCTGTGGCGGCTGTCGCTGCCTCCGGCTGCCAGTGCCATCATCCTCGGCGGCGAACAGCTGATCGAATGGGGCGGGGCGCAGCGCTGGCTGAAAACGCCCGGCTTCGATGCCACGCAGGCCGAAGCGATCCGCCGTGCCGTGGCGGCAGCGGGCGGGCATGCGACGCTGTATCGCAGCGTGAACAAACCGGTGAGCGTGTTTCATCCGCTGGCGCCGGCACTGGCGCGCATTCACCAACGGCTGAAGGATTCGTTTGATCCGGCCGGCATCTTCAACCCCGGCCGTATGTACTGAGAGCGCCATGCAAACCAATCTTGCTGACTTTATCCGCAATACTCCGGACGGTGACGAGGCGGATGCCATTCTGCGCTCCTGCGTACATTGCGGCTTCTGTACCGCCACCTGTCCCACCTACCAGTTGCTGGGCGATGAACTGGATGGCCCGCGTGGCCGCATCTATCTGATCAAACAGGTGCTGGAAGGGGCGCCAGTGACGGCCAAAACGCAGCAGCATCTGGATCGCTGTCTGACCTGCCGTAATTGCGAAACGACTTGCCCGTCCGGCGTGAAATACAGCCGGCTGGTGGACATCGGCCGCAAGGTGGTGGAGCAGCGTGTGACGCGGCCGTTTATGGAACGTATGCAGCGCCTGCTGGTGCGCGAGACGGTGTCGCGCAAGGCGCTGTTCGGTACGGCGCTGGCGCTGGGGCGCATCGCACGTCCTTTGCTGTCACCGGCGCTGCAGGACAAGATCCCGCTGCGCCAGAGCGCCGGTGCATGGCCGACCCGCAGTCATGCCCGCAAGATGTGGGTGCTGGATGGCTGTGCGCAGCCGGCCATGGCGCCCAACATCAACAGCGCGACGGCACGCGTACTCGATGCGCTGGGCGTGCAGTTGCTGGTGGCGCCGCGTGCCGGTTGCTGCGGCGCGCTGCGCCACCATCTGAACGAACACGAGGCGGCGCTCGATGATATGCGGCGTAACATCGACGCGTGGTGGCCGGCCCTTCACGACGGCTCTGTAGAGGCGATTGTGATGACCGCTTCCGGTTGCGGTGCCACGGTCAAGGACTATGGTCATTTACTGGCGCACGATGCGGCGTATGCGGACAAGGCGCAGCGCGTGTCGGCAGCGACACGCGATCTCAGTGAAATACTGGAAGAATTTATTGCGGTGCTGCCGACCCGCACGCGCCTCAGTGAGCGGGTAGCCTATCATCCACCCTGCACACTGCAGCACGGTCAGCAGATTCGCGGCAAGGTCGAAGCGGTGTTGCGTGCGGTGGGCGTGGAGGTGGTGCTGTGTGGAGACAGCCATCTGTGCTGCGGTTCGGCGGGCAGTTATTCGCTGCTGCAGCCTGAATTGTCGGTGCAACTGCGCGACCGCAAACTGGCGCATCTGGCCGAAACCGGTGCCACTACCATCGTTTCGGCGAATGTAGGTTGCAGCGCCCATCTGCAAAGCGGCACCGACACGCCGGTGCTGCACTGGATAGAGCTGATCGACCGCGCGCTGGCCTGAACCGGGTCCTTACAGCAGCGCGGGAATCTGGCCGGTGCCCGGGATTGGCTCGTGGTGCAGATTGACGATAGGCGGTAATTGCGCGGCTGCCTGCCAGACGGCGGCATTGCTAAAGTTATCTACCCATGGCTGCACCTCGCTGGCCGGCATCGGTCGTGCAATGCCATAACCCTGCACCAGATCGCAGCCTAAGCGCATCAGCATGGCGCCATGTTCGATGGTCTCGACGCCTTCGGCAATCACGCCCAGCCCGAAGGCACGGGCCAGCCCGATCACGGCGCTGACCAGATGCAGGTCGTCGCGATCGACCAGCATATTGCGTACAAAGCTCTGATCGATCTTCAGCACATCGGCCGGCAGGCGTTTCAGGTAAGCCATCGACGAATAGCCGGTGCCGAAATCATCGAGCGCGAAGCTGATGCCCAGCGCCTGACAGTCCAGCATGATGTTGCGCACGTGCGCCATGTCGCTCAGTGCCGACGATTCCAGTATCTCCAGTTCCAGCATATGCGGCGGCACGTCCGGATACTCGGCCAGTATCGTTCTCAGCTGCGGCACAAAGTCGGAACGCTGGAAATGGCGCGCAGCGATATTCACGCTCACCACCCAGTCGGCATCGTAGCTGCGCCACTGTTGTAGCTGGCGCAGCGCTTCGCGCAAGACCCATTCGCCAATATCGACAATCACGTCACTGTGTTCGACGATGGGCAGGAATTCCATCGGGCCGACAATGCCGCGCACCGGATGCGCCCAGCGCACCAGTGCTTCCATGCCGATGATGCGGCCTTTGCGCATATCGAGTTTGGGCTGGTAATACAGGCGCAGTTCCCCGGCACGCACGGCAGCACGGACTTCGGTACGGCGGTTGTGGTGGGTACGTACTTGCTCGTCCAGATCGGCGTCGAAGAAATGGGCGCGGTTGCGGCCCATGATTTTGGCCTGATACAGAGCCTGATCGGCATGGCGCAGCAGGCTGTCGGCACTGACTTCGCTGCCGGCATAGATGGTCACGCCAGCACTGGCCGACATGTTCACCGCCTGACCGTTGCACAGATAGGGGCGCGACAGTTCGGCCAGTAAGCGCTCCAGTGCCTGCTCGGTGGCGGCGCGGTCGGTCAGTTGCGGTAGCAGCATGACGAATTCATCGCCACCAAGACGCGCCACATAATGACGGGTGCCGGCAAAATCATGCAGGCGGCTGGCAGCTTGTTTGAGCACTTCGTCGCCGATGTTCTGGCCCAGTGTGTCGTTGACTTGCTGGAAGCGGTCCAGATCGAACAGACAAACGGCAAGGGTGGTGTGCTCTTCGCGCGCCCGGAATACTTCCTGTTCGAAGCGGGTAGTCAGCGCCGCGCGGTTGGGCAGGCCGGTGAGCAGATCATGGCTGCTTTGCCAGGTGATCTGCTGCATCAGCTGGCGGCGTTCCGTGACATCGCGGAATACCAGTACCGCGCCCTGAATTTCACCACTGGCCGAGCGGATCGCATTGGCGGTGTATTCCACCGTGTATAACTTGCCGCCACGGTTGCGCATACTCTGGTTGCCCACTTTGATGACCGGGCCGCCCGCATAGATTGCCGCCATCGATTTCAGCAGCGAGTGCTGGCCGAAGTTATTCGCCAGTACAAACACCTGATGCAATTCCATGCCGCAGGCGTGTTGTTCCTGCCAGCCTGTCAGTTGCTGGGCCATGCCGTTGATGCTGGCGATACGGCCCGTCAGGTCAGTGGTGATCACGGCGTCGCCAATCGCGGCCAGCGTTACTTCGATGCGTTCCTTCTCCGTTTGCAGCGAGGCCTGTGCCTGCAGGGTCTGGGTCAGTTGTTCGCTGAGCTGGCGCTGGCTGAGCTGCAGCCGGTGCACCAGCGACTGCATGCGTTGTGCCATGTTGTTGAAGCTGATAGCAAGCGTGCGTGCTTCCAGCGTGCCGGAAACGGGCAGGCGTACATCGTAGTCACCATCCTGAAAACGTGCCGTGCCATCGGTGACGCGTTTCAGCATGCGGGTGTTGGCGAAGATCAGCAGGCCAAGCAGAGTGTAAATGATGGTGACATTGCCGGCCGTGATCAGCGCCTGCTGGCGCAAGGTGTGCCACACCTGAGTCAGTGGCAGCGTCGGGACGAAACTGAGCACCAGTTTCGCTTCGCCCAGATCGAGCGTGCGCTGTTGCGGACGTAGCCCGTTCAGATTGGCAAACCAGGCCGGATATTCGGCCCGGTTGGGGGTGCTGCGCAGGGCTTCGAGATGGCCGCCCGCGTAATCGAGTCGCGCCGCCACCAGATCGGCCTCCAGCAGCATGGCGCTGGCCAGAGTGTTGTCGAGCCGCGCGCGGTCACGCACTTGCAGGGCTGGCAACAGCGCCTTGCGCATATACTCGACCAGATCGCCGGCATCGCGCTGATAGCGGACATTGGCGTGTTCAGTCTCGCTGCGGTAGAGCATCGAGTAGCGCAGGCACAGGGCAGCGATGATGATGACAAATACCAGCATGAACATGCGGGTGTACATACCGGTATTCCGCCAGCGCGCCTGGACTTTCTCAAACAGCGTCATGGGCGCTGGCTTCCTTCTGGACGGTGCATGGCGGCTTATTCTGCGAGCAGGGTTTCGATATCGGCAATCAGATCTTCAGGCTTGGTGCTGGGCGCGTAGCGCTTGTAGACACGGCCGTCTTTGCGGATCAGGAATTTAGTGAAGTTCCATTTGATGGCCTGTGTGCCGAGAATGCCGGGGGCCTCTTTTTTCAACTGGCGGAACAGCGGGTGGGCCTGCGCGCCATTCACGTCGACCTTGGCGAACAGCGGGAAGCTGACGCCAAAGTTCTTTTCGCAGAAAGCGCCGATTTCTTCAGCCTGTCCCGGTTCCTGATGGCCGAACTGGTTGCAGGGGAAGCCCAGCACCGTAACGCCGCGTTCCTTGAACTGCTGGTAGACCGCTTCCAGGCCGTGGTACTGGGGCGTGAAGCCGCACTGGCTGGCAGTATTAACGATCAGGAGTACCTGTCCGCGGTATTGCGCCAGACTGGCCGGTGTGCCGGCCAGTGTTGTGGCCTGATGATCGTAGAGTGATGTCATGGGTGAGTAATTAAATGATGCCGAGATGTTCGGTGCCAGCGGAGAGATCGCGGTTGCGGGCGGCTTTGCCTTCGAGCTTCAGGGCAAGGCGTAAGTCGTTGACGGAATCGGCGTTGCGCAGTGCGTCTTCGTAGCTGATCAGGTCTGCCTCGTGCAGATCGAACAGCGACTGGTCGAAGGTCTGCATACCCAGTTCGCGCGATTTTTTCATCAGTTCCTTGATGTCGTGGATCGCGCCTTTGAAGATCAGATCCGAAATCAGCGGAGAGTTGAGCAGAATTTCAATCGCCACCACTCGCCCGGCACTCTGCTTGCGGGGGATCAGGCGCTGCGACACCATGCCCTTCAGATTCAGCGACAGATCCATCAGCAGTTGCTGGCGCCGTTCTTCGGGGAAGAAGTTGATGATGCGGTCGAGCGCCTGATTGGCGCTATTGGCGTGCAGCGTGGCCAGACACAGGTGGCCGGTTTCGGCAAAGGCGATCGCGTGGTCCATGGTTTCGCGGTCGCGGATTTCGCCGATCTGGATCACGTCCGGTGCCTGACGCAGAGAGTTCTTCAGCGCCACGCCCCAGTCTTCCGTATCGACGCCCACTTCGCGCTGGGTGACGATGCAGTTGCGGTGCGGGTGCACATATTCGACCGGATCTTCGATGGTGATGATGTGGCCATAGCTGTTTTCATTGCGGTGCCCGACCATGGCGGCCAGCGTGGTCGATTTGCCGGAACCGGTGGCGCCGACCATGATGACCAGTCCGCGCTTGGCCATCACGATTTCTTTCAGCACTTCCGGCAGGCCGAGGTCTTCCAGTTTGGGAATTTCGGTGGTGATGGTACGCAGCACCATCGCCACGGAACTCATCTGCACCAGCGCAGAAACGCGGAAGCGTCCCAGATCGCCGGGGCTGATCGCGAAGTTGGCTTCCTTGGTCAGTTCGAAACCGGCGGCCTGCTTGTCGTTCATGATGGAACGCGCCAGATCGTTGGTGTGGGCGGCCGTCAGAATCTGCGACGACAGCGGCGTCAGGCGACCATCGATCTTGATGGCGGGCGGGAAGCCTGCCGTGATAAACAGGTCCGAGCCCTTTTTGCTGAGCATCAGGCGCAGTAGGTCGAACATGAATTTAGAGGCCTGATCGCGTTCCATGTTGCGTCCTTAACCGGGGAAGTTGTCGGGCGACTTGGCCGCGCTGCGTGCGGCAGCAGCGCTGATCACGTTGCG
>JAIELO010000347.1 GCA_019752915.1 Burkholderiaceae bacterium | reverse complement strand
ATACGGCGCTGTGCGAATTCCATTATGTGCAGCGCGCGCCCGATGGCAGCCTGTATCCGCAGCCGGCTGAAACGGCGCAGCGCGTGATCGCGGCGGCGCAACTGGCAGGTATCGGCATCACCATGCTACCGGTGCTGTATAGCTATGCCGGCTTTGGTGCGCAGCCCCTCAAACCGGAACAGCAGCGCTTCCGCACCGATGCGGCCGATGTGTTGCGCATCATCGAAGCACTCGAGCCGCTGCGCGATGCCCAGACTGAAGTGGGCGTGGCGCCCCATTCGCTGCGCGCCGCGTCGGCAGAGCAGATCAATACGGTGCTGGCGGCTTTGCCGGCGCAGCGCCCCGTGCACATTCATATCGCCGAGCAGATGGCGGAAGTGCAGCAGGCACTGGATTGGTGCGGGCGGCGTCCCGTGCAGTATCTGTATGAACAGGTGGCTGTCGACCCGCGCTGGTGCCTGATTCACGCGACCCACTTACTGCCGGAAGAGGTGCAGCAGATCGCCCGCAGCGGTGCGGTGGCCGGGCTGTGCCCGAGCACGGAAGCCAATCTGGGCGATGGCCTGTTCCCGCTCGAAGAGTTTCTGGCGCACGGTGGCCGCTTCGGCATCGGCACTGATTCGCATATTTCGCAAAGTGCGGTGGAAGAGCTGCGCTGGCTGGAGTATGGCCAGCGTTTGCAGCAGCAGCGCCGCAATATCGCCGTCTCCGGGCAGCAGCGCAATGTCGGCGATTTCCTCTGGCAGAGTGCATTGCAGGGTGGCGCACAGGCCAGTGGCCGGCCGGTGGGCGCGCTGGCCGTGGGACGGCGTGCCGATCTGATCGTGCCGGACGATGGCCATCCGAACCTGCACGCGCTGGCACTGGACGAAGTACTGGGCAGCCTGATTTTCAGCGGAAATGATAATCTGGTGCGCGATGTGATGGTGGGAGGGCGCTGGCTGGTGCGCGCAGGTCAGCACGTGGCACAGCAGGCGATTGCCGAGCGCTTCAAACAGACCTTGAGCGAGTTGCAGGAGTTCCGATGACCGAGCTAATCCAGTACGCTAGCCTGCGGCCCACGCCGTGGAAAAATGGTGGCGGCAGCACCACCGAGATGCGGGTGTCGCCCGCCGGTGCCGGTTTCGAGCAGTTCGACTGGCGCGTCAGTCTGGCGACGATCGCCGAGAGCGGGCCGTTTTCCGCCTTCCCCGGCATCGACCGGACGCTGGCGCTGGTCGACGGCGATGGTGTGCTGCTCGACTTCGGTGACCAGCGGGTGGTGCTCAGCGCCGCCGAACCGGTCATCGTGTTCGACGGTGAGGCCGCCGTGCATGCCACCATTGCCGGTGGCGTGACCACCGATTTCAACGTCATGACGCGGCGTGGCCGCTGCCGGCACAAGCTGGAAGTGGTGACGCTGCGCGGCACGCTGGAACTGCCACGGCGCGCCAACACCACGCTGCTGTTTCTGGCCGATGGCGAAAGCCTGACGCTCGATAGCGATGCCGAGCGCATCGCCATGGTGCGCTACGATCTGCTGCTGCTCGAAGGCGACACGCAGTGGCGCATGGACGCGGCGCAGGCCACCGTGTTCGTGGTCGATCTTGTCTACAACTAGGAAGCGGCAGGTATGTGGGATTTATTGCTGACCAATGTGCATCTGGCCACCATGGCCGATGGTTACGGTGAAGTGCGCGATGCCGCGATCGCCGTCAAAGATGGCCGGATTGCGTGGCTGGGAACGATGGCGCAACTGCCTGCCGTGGCAAAGGCGGCGCAGGTGCATGATGGCGGCGGCTGCTGGCTGACCCCGGGGCTGATCGATTGCCATACCCACATCGTCCATGCCGGTAACCGCAGCGATGAATTCGAAGCGCGCCTGAACGGTGCCAGTTACGAGGATATCGCGCGTGCCGGTGGCGGCATCATGTCCACCGTGCGTGCCACCCGTGCCGCCAGCGAAGAACAACTGCTGCAGGCCAGTCTGCCGCGCATCCGCAGCTTGCTGGCGGAAGGCGTGACCACGCTGGAAATCAAGTCCGGCTACGGGCTGACGGCCGAGTCGGAAGCGGCCATGTTGCGGGTAGCACGCCGCGTCGCGCGCGAGCTGCCGGTCGATGTGGCGACCACCTTCCTCGGCGCGCATGCCGTGCCGCCCGAATATGCGGGACGCGTCGACGCCTATGTCGATGCCGTGTGCGCGATGATGGCGCCGCTGGCAGAAGAAGGCCTGATCGATGCGGTGGATGCCTTCTGCGAGCGGATCGGGTTTACGGCAGCGCAGACCGAGCGCGTCTTCGCGGCTGCGCAGCAACTGGGCCTGCCCGTCAAACTGCACGCCGAACAGCTGTCCGATCAGGATGGCGCGGCGCTGGTGGCGCGCTATCAGGGGCTGTCGGCCGACCATCTGGAACATCTGAGTGCGAGCGGGATTGCTGCCATGGCCGCGGCTGGTACGGTGGCTGTACTGCTGCCCGGCGCCTATTACGTCCTGCGCGATACAACGCCACCACCGGTAGCAGCCTTGCGCGCGGCCGGCGTGCCGATGGCGGTGGCCACCGACTGCAATCCCGGCACCTCGCCGATGACGTCATTACTGCTGGCGATGAATATGGTGTGCACATTATGGCGTCTGACGCCACTCGAAGCACTGGCCGGTTGCACCCGTCATGCGGCGCGTGCGCTGGGCCGCGAGCAGCGCATCGGTACGCTGGAAGTGGGCAAACAGGCTGACTTCGCGTTATGGCGCATCGCCCGTCCGGCCGACCTGTCATATGCAATCGGGCTCAATCCCTGCTGTGGCGTGGTGCAGCGCGGGGTGTTGCGAGCCGGTTTAATTTAGAGGAAGGTCTCGGCAAAAGTGGCGACTGGCGCGGGCGATCGGTTACAGTATGCGATGCTCGTTCTAACGTAACAGGAAGCCCATGTCTGTCGTGAATTCTCTGCGCACCGCGCTGTTGCTGACACTGGCCGCGAGTGCGCTGGCGCAGGAACCGGTCCCCGTTCCGGTGCCAGTCACTGTGCCCCCGCCAGTCCCCGCGCCCGTGCCCGCGCCTGTGCCTGTGCCCGAGACGGCGCCGGCCGCCGTGCCGCCGTACCTGCCGCAGGCCACAGCTCCTTCCGCCGCCACAGTCGTCGCCCCCGCAGTAGCGTTGCCAGCACCGCCGGGCGCGCGTCCGTTCGCCGAAGTGGTGCGCGGTGCCACGCATCTGCCGGGTTTTCTGGGGCTCTACCAGAAAGAAGAAAAGATCTGGATCGAACTGCGCCCCGAGCAATTTGATAAGCCTTTGTTCATGACGGTGAATACCCCGAATGGCATCGGTGAACGGGGCATCTACGGTGGCCAGATGGGCAGCAGTCAGGTGGTGGTGTTTCACCGCGTCGGGCCGCTGGTACAACTGATCGCCAAGAATACTGCCTACGGCGCGAAAGCCGGTACGCCGCAGGCGCTAGCCGTGGCGCAGGCCTATTCCGACAGCCTGCTGGCGATCGCGCCGGTGCTGAGTGGCCCGCAGACGCAAACCGGTGCGATACTGATCGACGCCAGCACGCTGCTGTTTGGTGACATTCCCGGCTACGCGACCCGGCTAGAAGCGGCGTACCGCCTGTCGTATGCTGTCGATGCGCGCAATAGCAGCTTCCAGAGCGTGCGCGCCGATGACGGCATGACCGGTCTGCAGGTGCAGATGCACTTCTTTGTGCCGCGTATGCCGGCACCACCGGCCAGCCCGGCCGCAGCGCTGGCGAGCGGCTATGCCCCACCGACTACCTTGCCGGATCCGCGCAGCCTGTTCCTCGGTTTCTACTACAACTTCATGCCGCTGCCAGCACAGCCCATGGCCGGGCGGGTGGCCGATGAACGGCTCGGCCACTTCATCCGCACTATGCAGGATTTTTCCGATGACGCTACGCCCACCACGGCGCGTCATCTGGTGGAGCGCTGGCGGCTCGAGAAGCGTGATCCGGCACTGCCGCTGTCGCCACCGCGTCAGCCCATCGTGTACTGGATCGATGCCAACGTGCCGCTGAAATACCGCGAGGCGGTCAGTCAGGGGATACTGGCTTGGAACGCAGCGTTTGAGCGGATCGGCTTCAAGGACGCCATCGAAGTGCGTCAGCAAAGCGCCACCGACCGTTTCGACACCATGGATGTGCGGCATGCGTCGGTGCGCTGGTTCCTCGGCAATGATGCCGGTTTTGCGCTCGGCCCGCGCCAGGTCGATCCGCGCAGTGGCGAGATCCTCGACGCCGACATCGCCGTGTCTGAATCGTTCGCCCGTGGCGCACGGCGTCTGGCCGCCAGCGATGCCATGGCGGCGATGACGACGGCGCAGCAGGATCGCTGCGTGTATCAGGATGGTGTGACGCAGGAGTTCGATTTTGCCATGGACTTGCTGGCTGCCCGCAGCGAAGCGGCGCTGGCCGGACCACAGGCGGAAGCACTGGCGCAGGCCTATGTGCGCGCGGTGGTGATGCACGAAATCGGCCACACGCTGGGATTGCGGCACAACTTCCGCGCTTCGACCGTGTATACCCTGAAGCAGTTGCAGGATCCGGCCTTCACCCGTGCGCACGGTCTGGCCGGCTCGGTGATGGATTACACGCCCTTCAATCTGGCGCTGCAGGGCGAGACGCAGGGCGAGTATGTACCGTCCGCGCTGGGGCCTTATGATTACTGGGCGATTGAATACGCCTACAAGCCGATCGACGCGGAACACGAGGCCGAGGAGCTGGCGCGCATTGCGGCGCGTTCCGGCGAAGCGCAACTGGCCTTCGGCTCCGATCTGGAAGCGGCCGGCTATAACGCCGATCCGGATGTGAATGCCTATGATCTGGGCAATGATCCGCTGGCCTATATCGAACGGCGCCTGAGCATGTCGCGCGAACTGTGGCAGCGGCTGGAACGGCGCGCCCTCAAGCCGGATGCCAACTATGATCTGCTGCGCCGCAGTTTCGATGACGCGTTCCAGCAGTATGCGCGGGTCCTGCCGCTGGCAGTGAAGTATGTGGGCGGGCTCAGTTATGTGCATGAACATACGGGGCGCGGGCGTGCCGCCTTCACGCCGGTGGCGCTGGCGCGGCAACGCGCCGCTCTGCAGATGCTGACGCGCAGCCTGTTCAAAGGCGACAGTTTCAAATTTTCGCCAGCGCTGCTGAACCGTCTGACGCCGGAACCGTTCGAAGCCGTGCAGCGCCCCGACGTGTCGGTGGGCGCGCGCGTGCTGTCGCTGCAGTCGGGGGCGCTGGCGCAGTTGATGTCCGATGCGGTCGCCACTCGCCTCAGCGATGCACAGGAAAAGCTCGATGATCCGCGTCAGGGAATGACGCTCGACGAGCTGTATGGCTCCTTGCAGGCGGCGATCTGGAGTGAACTCAAAACCGGCAAGGAGATTAGTGCCGGTCGACGCAATCTGCAGCGCGAGCATCTGAAACGTCTGTGCGCCAGCTTGCTACGCAGCCCGGCGCCACAACTAGCCGATGCGCGTAGCCTGCAGCGCCAGTATGCGGTGCAATTGCAGCGTGAGTTGCGTAGCGCCCTGCAGCGCAAGAGCAGTCGTGTAATGCAGGCACATCTGGCGGAAGCCTACGAAACGCTGAATCAGACGCTCACGGCGGCGCTGCAGCGCGCTGGTACCTGAACCAGTAGGGGGTTATAGCGAACGTAGTTTGGAGCGTACCTGCACCACTTCGCGGTGCAGGATCCGTTCGGCGTGAAAGTCGTTTTCGCGCTGCGCCGCGATGACTTCCAGCGCACGGGTACAACGCTCTAGCCGCGCGCGCAGATAGGCTTTGTACACGGCAAGGGCAAACGGGGGCAAGGCTAGCATGACGGTCTCCGACTCAGGCTTTAACCGTCATTGTGCAAGCTTAATGGCGTTGCACTTTGCGGCGCATCAAGCGCTGGCCGACATCCGGGTCAGTGCCTCGCCGGTGACGCGGCAAATGCGCCACTCCGGCAGCAGGCTCGCGCCCATGCCTTCGTACAGTTTGATGGCGTTGGCATTCCAGTCCAGTACCGACCACTCGAAGCGGCCGCAATCGCGTTCCACTGCCAGTTGCGCCAGCGCCACCAGCATCTGTTTGCCGTAACCACGGCCACGGCGCGCCTGCCGCACGTACAGGTCTTCCAGATACAGACCCTTTTTGCACAGGAAGGTGGAGAAGTTGTGGAAGAACAGCGCAAAGGTCACCACTTCGCCATTGACCGTGCCGACGATGGCTTCGCAGGCAGGCTTTTCGCCGAACAGGCTGGTATGCAGCATGGCGGGCGTCGCCACCACCATATGTTCGAGTTTTTCGAATACGGCCAGTTCGACAATCATGTCGAAGATGGCGGTCACATCGGCCGGTTCGGCAGGGCGTATGGTCAGATCGGTAGTGGTCATGGTGCGGGTCAGTCCGGTTTGCGAGGGGTGGAGGGAGCAGGGCTATCGGCTTTCAGGGCCCAGGCCACGCTGGAAATGCACAGAATCATGCCCAGCCATTCAAGTGGCCCCGGCCGGTAATGTTCCAGCTGGATCGACAGCAGCACTGAAATCACCGGCGTCACCACGCCGATGTAGACGGCTTTGTGGGAACCAATGCGGTGGATCAGGGTGAAGTAGGCGGCAAACGCGATCACCGAGCCGAATAGCGACAGATACAGCAGGCCGCCCCAGTAGGGCAGGCCATGTGGCAGACGGAAGGACTGGCCGCTGACGATCACCCACAGCGCCACCAGCAGACTGCCCCACAGCATCGACCAGGCCATGGTTAGCAGCACATTGGGCGATTCCTGACGCACTTTGATGACCACCACATTGCCCACCGAGCTGGCGATGGTGGCGGTCAGGGCCAGTAACAGTCCCAGCAGGAAGTGGCCATTGCCGCCGTTGCGCAATTCGTCCCATGCGGCGCCGATCGACTGGTAGAACAGCAGGCTGACACCGGCGATGGCGACTGCACCGGCACTCCAGGTGCGCCAGCCAAGCGGGGTACCGAAGAAGATCCGGTTGAGTATCGGGTTCCAGAACACCATCAGCGCGAACAGCACGGCCACCAGACCGGATACCAGATACTGCTCCGAGGTGTAGGTGCAGATATAGCTGAGGCCAAAGGTAGCGCAGCCTTGCAGCAGCATCCAGCGTTGTACCCGCCATGGCATGCGCAGGCGGTCGCCGCGCAGCAGGCACCAGACAAACAGCACGGCCGCAGAGAGGGCAAAGCGGTACACCACGGACACCGAAGGCGGAACGTCGCCCAGTTGCAGGGTAATGGCAAAAAACGTGGAGCCCCAGATCAGGCAGGCAATCAGAAACAGAATGGGAGAGGACATCGGTAGAGTATAGCGGGGTGGGTAGTTTCTTGCCTAGCGGATAAAATTTGTTGCGGCGCAACAGAATCTGCTTTGAATTTGTATCATTGCGTAAAATTTGGGCGTTTTGTTGAAAATGCAAGTATGATGGATTGACACATCAGACAAGGAGAGCGCCATGACTACCGCGCTACAAATCAAAGTTGTCGGCCTTCTGGGCTACGTGGCAGTCAGCACGGCGCTGGTGCTGCTGTTGCCAGACGACGAGCTGCACAGCACCGCGCAAACCATGGCCGCGCTGGCCGGCGTGCACTAATACGCCACGCGCAAGCGACGGTATAAAAAGCCCAGCACAAACAGCGGGCCGATCAGCAAAAAGCGTAGATCATCGAAGAACGAGGGTTTTTTGCCTTCGATCTTGTGGCCGATGAACTGGCCTATCCACGCCAGCACGAAGACCCCCAGCGAGACCGGCAGGATGTACCCGGCCGGCAGGGCGGACAGGATGGCCAGCATCAGGCCCGCCATCAGCAACATCCCCAGCGCGAACGAGCGCGACAATGTCAGGTAATAGCCCAGCGCCGCCAGCACCGCGCCCAGCGCGAGTAGCGGGTGGACACTCCACAGCAAACCGAGCAGCGTGAACACGATGGTCGGTACACAGACGATGTGGATCCATTCATTGGTGGGATGCAGGTGGCTGGCACGGTACTGTTCCAGCAGCACATCGATGGTGCGGGTAGGGGGCATGGCGGTCTCCGGTGGTCAGCGTATTTGTATGCGGCTGAGGGGCGATGTATTCGCTTTTTTTTCGCTGTTTTAGTACGATCGTGCGCTGAATTTTACACGCCCGGCCCGGCTATGGCGCAGCTTGCGTAAAATGCGGGTGATGAAAACCACACTCCCTCCTGATCTGCCGGATGCGCTCTCGGCTCGGCCCCCGGCCTTGTCGTCGACCTCGGACACGACCCGCAAGCGCTGTTTCGAGCCGGTAGTGGATGCCAGTACCCGTTTGCTGATCCTCGGCAGCTTGCCGGGCGAAAAATCGCTGGCGCTGCAGGAATACTATGGCAACCGGCAGAATGCGTTCTGGCGTCTGATGTCGACAGTGCTCGGTGTGGAGCTGGTGGGACTGGCCTATGCAGCGCGTCTACAAACCTTGCTAGAGCACGGCGTTGGCCTGTGGGATGTGGTGGCCGAAGCACAGCGCCCCGGCAGTCTCGACAGCGCGATTCGCCACCGTGACGACAATGACTTGCCCGGTTTGCTGGCGCGCCATCCCGCGATACGGGCGATCGGTTTCAACGGCGGCACGGCCGCCAAACTTGGCCTGAAAGTGCTGGGCGAGCGGGCCGCGCGTTACCAGATATTTACGCTGCCCTCGAGCAGCCCTGCCTATACCTTGTCGTACCTAGAAAAGTCCCTCCAATGGCAGCGCTTGCAGCAGACTGTTTGATCAACCTGCGACGATGTGAAATTCGGTTGCCTTAGCAACTGGACGTACCTGGTTGCGTTCTCGTCGCATTTCTACGATG
This sequence comes from Burkholderiaceae bacterium, assembly GCA_019752915.1. Lineage (GTDB taxonomy): Bacteria > Pseudomonadota > Gammaproteobacteria > Burkholderiales > Burkholderiaceae_D > Rugamonas. The sequence goes on along the minus strand of JAIELO010000347.1, from coordinate 2,490 downwards.
CCGTAGTGAGACATTGTTTTCAAGGTACGGGACAGGTTGCCGGGTTGTCGACCGGTGGCTATCGCCAACGCAGAAATAGACTCCGGTTGCATTTCCCTGATGAGGTGCAATAAGGCGCGGTTGTCATCACTCAGGATTTCTGCCAGTGATTTCATGGACGTGAACCAGACCTTGGGTTCGTCAGGTTTGGGGTGGTAACTTCCACCGGCGATCGCCAGTACGCGCTCGCGGATTTTCTCTTGCGGCATGATGCCAATAAGGATCGGCTTCATCGTGTTCTTAGCTCCAGTAATATGCGGTCGACGTCCGCAAAAAAATCGTTGAAGAGTTGCTGCGCATCTTTGAATTCATAGGGAACGCCATGATCTGATGCATGCCGGTGTTTATGGTCGAAAGTCAGAATACGTCCTGCATACTTGAATTTCTTTGGTGGCTTTATCTGGTGGGCGTTGTCGTAACCCAGTATACGTTTGCCATAAGGTTCGTGTAGCGTCAGTGAGTAACGTACGCCTTGAGGGAACGCCTCAGAGATCCCCGTTCGCCTGGCTTCAATCTTGATCCAGTAGCCGCCCCCTTGATCAAGTACCGAGCCATCCAGTTCCAGCAAGGTGTCAATGACAGGATCGATCTTCATCAGCTTAGCATATCACCGGATGATATGCTAAGCCCCTGATTTATGACAGGAATTCGCGCTAGCTCAAGTGCGCGCGAGTACACGCACGACGGTGTGGCGGAAGTCGCGAAAGCCCATGCGCTGATACAGCTGGTGGGCGGGATTGTCATGCATCACGTGCAGGAAGGGCGTAGCGCCGCGCAGCAGTTGGCGGCGCATCAGCTTGCGGATCAGCGCACTGGCCAGTCCGCGACCTTGCGCAGCGGGATGGGTGCACACGCCGCTGATCTCGCACAGCCCGGGCGCCCGCAAGCGCTCGCCGGCCATCGCAATCAGCTCGCCATGCTCGAAGACGCCCCAGTACTCGCCCAGCTCGATGGTGCGCAGGCCGAACGGGCCGGGTTTGCACAGCTGGGCCAGTGCCAGCGCCTGCGCGGCATGCGCGGCCTGCAAGGGTATGGCTTGCGGTGCAGCATCGGCATCCTGATCGCTGCCGGGCGCAGGCTGCGGGCCGTCCCATACCATGCGGAACATCGACGATTCGACGTCGATCTGCCAGCCCGGCGGGGCGGCGCCCTGCCAGCTATCGCAATAGAAATGTTCGCCGCTGGCGCAGACCTCGCGCAGGCCGTCAAAGTCCGGCTGCTGCGGATCGGCAAAGGCGATGATGGGCGAGAAGCCGGCCACGTAGCGGCGCGCGCCGCCGCTGCCACTGGCAAAAGCGGCGTGCGGACCGGTCAGCGCGGCCCAGAAAATATGCTCGAGTAAGGCCGGATCGTAAGCCATCAGGCGCTTAGGGGCCGACCGGCACGATGCTGGTTGTGCCATCGGTGGTAATGGCGATCAGGATCAGGCCATCGCCGGAAACGGCCATCTGGCGCGGCGCCAGCTGCTTGCCGGTGCTGGTCAGTTTGAACTGGTTGAGCAGGGTGCCGCTGCTGCTGTAGAGCCAGATATCGCTGACCGCGCCGTTCACGGCGGTGCCGCAGTAGAGTCGTCCATCGCTGCCGATTTCGACGTTGTTCGGTGCGCCATCGCCGGCGGCCAGATAGCCGAGTACGCCGAGGTCGGCCGGATTCAGGATGCTGCACGACTTCGGTGTGGCACTGGCGCTGTAGACGCGCGTGCCATCCAGACTGACGGCGATATCCTGTGCCTGCGTACCTGTGCTGGCGTGGCTGGCAGTGCTGATTTTGGCGGGATACAGGGTGCCACCGTTGAGCGCCGCATAGTCTACGCTATAGGTGGCGATCTGCACGCTGCTGGCCGCTTCGTTCTGCTGCAGCAAGCGCTTGCCATCGCCGCTGGCGGCCAGCGTGCCGCTCTGCAGCGGCAGACTGAGTTTGCTCTGGTTGCTGGTCAGGTAGGCCGCGCCCGTGCTCAGCGCGAGGATTTCCACACCATTCGGACGGATCACTTTCAGGCGCGTGCTGGCATCGACGGCGCTCAGGGGCAAACTGCTGCTGACGCTCTGGGTGCTCAGGTTGATGGTGACCAGTGCGCGGTTGCTCAGGTCCAGCAGGTACAGCAGGTCGCCATTGGCGCTGGTGCTCATGTCGCCGAGACTGGCGGCCAGTCCGGTGATGCTGGCGACCTTCTGCCCGGTGTAGAGGTGGTAGACGTCGATGTAGGTGCCACCGTTGTGCACATAGGCATACGGGCGCAGCGGATCGGTGATCACGTTGCTATAAGGCAGAACCGTGGTGCTCTTGCTGCTCGGCGTGCGGCTACCCTTCCAGAAGGCGACGCGGATGACTTCCGGCGCCACCGCGTCGCTATCGGTGGGTGTGATGCTGACGTTGGCCAGATTCAGCGTGTCGGCGCCCAGCGTGCTCGGATCGGCCACCATGGTGAGCTTGTTGCCGTTGACGCTGACC
>JAIELO010000401.1 GCA_019752915.1 Burkholderiaceae bacterium | reverse complement strand
GGCCCGTTGCCGCCAAGGGCGATACGCTGGAGGCTTTTCAGTCCGCCCGTGCCAGCGCCGAAGCGCTGGAGCAGGAAGGTCTGATCGATATCGAGAAAATCCAGCGTCAGGCCGATGGCCTGATTGACGCAATCCGCATCCAGCGGCTGGCCTGAACCGGCTGCTGCCGCCGGACCCAGTGGTCCGGGCGCGCTTGAGTAGGCGTGTCAGCTTAGGATTTGCTGCCGGCCGCTTTCGGGCGTGCGCTAGAGCGGGTGGTGGCAGATTTCGCGGCAGGCTTGGCAGCCGGTTTTTTCGCGGCAGCCGTGCTGGCGGGTGCCTTCGGTTTAGCTTTGGCTTTGGCCGGCGTGGCGGCAGGCACAGTGCTGGCAACGGCCTGTTTGAACTGATCCTGCAGCATATTCCACCAGACCGCCGGGTTGGCCATGGGCGCGCCAGTGCTGGCGTCGGACGCTGCGCTGGCATTGGCTTTGGGTGCTGCCGCTTCAGGTGCTGGCGCTGGCTGGGCCGGTTTCGGGGCTTCGGCGGCGGCCGGCTTACTGGCCGGTTTAGTCGTGTCGGCATTGCGCGCATGGTGGTAGAATGCCGACACATAGGGATTGGCGTCGAAGATCGATTTGTCGCTGCCAGTAGGTTGCTGGGTCGCGGCGGCCAGACTGGCGCCCACCGATTTCAGGGTGGCGATGGTGCCGCGCTGGACTTCCAGAGCCTGAATACTCCCGCGCAGCATATTCATGTTCAGGTTCAGCCACGCTTCAACGGCTTTCAGGTCGTTGATTTTCTTGTCCAGTTCTTCGACCGACAGCGTCGGTGCGGTCAGGCCGGGCACACTCATGCTGCCCCACAGGTTTTTGACGAAATCGAGCGTATCGTTCATGACAGTGGCGCCGGGGATGTGCGGCATTTGCGGATGGGTCATCGAATTCTCCAGTGGGTTCAGTGTTCAGCGTAGCAGATAAGTGGCTGGCCTTCAAAAGGTTTTGACAACATTTCCCGCAGGGGGCGCACTGCCACCGAACACGTTAAACTAGCGCCATGAGCCTTGCCACCCAATTCCTTCGCCGTCACCGTCGTTTGCTGCTGTTGTGCGCTGCCACGCTGCTGCTGCATCTGCTGGCAATCGACTGGGTGGGCAGCTATCTGGCGGGCGCGCGGCAAGGTGTCTCGCCAGCGCCTGCAGCACTGATGACGGCGCAGTTGCGACTGGACCTGCCGCGCCATGTGGCCACGCCGGAGCTAGCGCCACTCGCGCCAATACCTGCCTTGTCCGCTGCGGCACGCCGTGCACGGCCAGCGGCGATTGCACCAATCGCGCCACCGGCGGCAACCCCGGCTAGCACCGGTGTGGAAGCGTTGCTGACCGATGCCGGTGCCATGCTGGCGATGGCTGAAGCACCGTCACAGCCGCAGTCGCAGGCCGGTGCAGCGCAGGCGCAAACCGCAGCGACAGCACCGCCTGTGGCGGAAGCTGCGGCTAGCGCCGCGCCACTGGAAATGCTGCCGCCACAGGCGATGCGACGCTACAAAGTCCACCTGCCACCGTCGGCCGATTTTGATATGGATGTGGTGCGCATTGATGCCGACGGCACGCGCTGGAACGGTTCGGCCAGCATGCGCTGGCACACCGATGGCAGTCAGTACGAGGCGTCGGTGGAAGCGGGGCTGAACTTGCTGGTGACCCGTCTGAACCTGCTGGTGATGCGCAGTCGCGGCAGCATCGACGATTTCGGCATCGCGCCCACCACCAGTATGCAGAAGCGCGCCCGGCGTGCCGAAACAGCGACCCATTTCAACCGCGATGCCGGGACCATCACTTTTTCCGCGTCCGAACGTAGCTACCCGCTGCTGGTGGGCGCGCAGGATATGACGACGGTGCCGTTCCAGCTGGGTGGCATCGGTCGCGCCGACACCAACCAGTTTGCCAGCGACATCGATATGCAGGTTGGCGAAGACCGCGAAGCGACTATCTTCCGCTTCCAGCTGGTGGGTGAAGAGGAGCTCGATACGCGGCTCGGAAAGCTGATAACCTGGCATTTGTCACGCCCGGCCCGTCCCGGCAGCTATACTTCCAAGCTCGATATCTGGTTGGCGCCGGGCCTGAACTGGCTGCCGGTCCAGCTACGCAATACCGAAGCGAGTGGCGCGCTGACCACTCAGACGGTGTCCCGCATCACGACTAACGTAACCGGAAAATAATATGTACCCATCGTCCCACCGTCGTCTGCTGACGCTGTGCGCTACGGCGCCGCTGTTGGCCGTGCTGTTGAGCGTGCCGCTGGTGCGCGCGGCGGAAACGCCTGCAGGTGAACACCCCAGCATCAAGCGCCCCTATAACCTGGCGCCACCGGTCGATCTGGCCTACAGCATCAAGGCCAGGCAGCGCGGCATCAGCCTGAATGGCACGGCCAGCGTGCAGTGGCGCAGCGCCGATGCTAAGTATTCGGTGACCACCGAGAGTCGTGTTAGCCTGCTCGGCAAGATTCTGGAAAACCGCAGCGAAGGCGTGGTCGACGAGTTCGGGCTGGCGCCGCTGCTGTTTTACGAAAAGCGCTTCCGCAAGGAGCCGAGCCACACCAGCTTCAAGCGTGATGTCAAAACCATCACATTCAGCGAAAGCGATGATAGTTACCCGATCAAGGGTGGCGAGCAGGATCGCACCAGCATCCAGTGGCAACTGGTGGCACAGGCGCGCGCCACGCCGGAAAAGTTCAAGCCCGGTAGCGAATGGGTGTATTTTGTGGCGGGGCGGCGCGATGCCGAGGCCTGGCGCTTCAAGGTGATGAAAAATGAGGCAGTGCAGATTGGTCCGGACGAGGTGCAGGCCGTGCATCTGGTGAAGGCGCCGCCACCCGACGCGCAGGGGCAGCAGGTTGACCTGTGGCTGGCCCCGACGATGGACTGGATGCCGGTGCGGGTGCGCTTCAATGACGACGATGGCGACTTCGTCGACCAGACGCTGGAAAAGGCCGTCCGCAAGTAAGCTCCTGCTATACTGACGCCCCCCGCAATCGGGACGTGGCTGCCTGCAAATGGCGCAGTCTCTTGGTATGTTGCGTACGAATTGGTAGAGAATGATAGAACCTATAACAAGCGAGACCACGCACGACGCGGCGCTGGATCAGCATCAGGATGGCTTGCAAGCCCACTTCCAGCCGAATTTTTCGGCCGACGAGATCGAGCAGGTCTACCACCTGAAACGCGCGCAGCCGCTGCTGCAAGTCTTCACGGCGCTGTTCCACGGCGGTTTTGATGGCGTACTGGTACGCCTGCTGGTGCTGCGCGAGCTGGCCTCGGATACCGGCTCGTCCACTTTCTCGCGCGCCGACATCAATACCCGGCTGGCTTATCTGCTGCCGGAAAGTCTGGAAACGGTGCTGATGCGCCTGCGCACCAACCAGTTGCTGGCGTGGGATGCGCAGCAGGCGGTGTATCGCGTCACGCCGATGGCGCGCAATGTGCTGTCGGCCATCGATGGCCTGCTGGCGCTGGGCAATGACGAAGATCAGGCCGACATGGGCTTCCTGCTGTCGCAAGTGGCCGGCGCCCAGGTGATGGGCGGCGTGACGGTGGAGCAGCTGCATCACCTGCTGGGCCGTCTGGTCGATCTGACCGAAGAATTCTCCGACGCGATTGCCTCCGGTTCCGAATTCCGTCTGCGTGCCTCGCAGGCTAAGTGGCATATGGCCTGTGACTGGGTGGAGAAGGGCTCGGAAATACTGCGCGCCATTACCTCCGATGAAAAGGCCGATGCGGCCACCCACCGTGCAGCGCAGGCGATTGGCCGCGCCCAGTCGGCGCTGCTGAATATGCAGGGTATGTTCTCGCGCGCGCTGAACCAGATCGAGCGCCAGCGTGTGCATCTGGGGCAGTCCGGCCTGTCCACCACCGACATCAAGCGCTGGCTGCTGCTGCATGAAGATCTGGCCTCGCTGGCGATCGATGCGATCGATCAGCCGGTGGTGCCGCTATTTATTACGCCTGCCGAAATGATCGACGTGGCAGAAACCGAACTGCTGGCAGATCGCGCCGCCAGTGCCGTGGCAGGCAGTCTGCCGGCCGGTACCGATGCGCCCACCACGGTCAGCGATGCGCCACCGATGCAGCGCGAACTGGACGACTGGCTGGAACGGCTGTCCGACTTTGCCGCCTTCGGCCAGCAGGCTGGCGCTGGGGCGTCGACGCCACATTCTGTGCAGGCGCACGAAACGCTGCTGCCGGCGTCCTTCGCGGTGGCTTCCTACCGTGCCTCGCTGCTGCCCTTGCTGGGCGACGCCGACGAAGCACGCCTGCAGGGTGCCACCGCCGAACTGGCACGTCTGCCGGTGCAGTTCACGCCGACCGACGAAATGATCCAGCTGCCTGACCTGCACGTGGCTGCCATGTCGATGGCTTCCCTCTCACTTTCTCTGAACCCGCAAGGCGACAAGTCCGATGAATGACGATTCCCAAATTCTGATCGCCCGCCTGCTGACGCACCAGAGCCTGCGCCGTGACGATAAGCTGGTCAAGCGCGTGCTGTCGGACGAACTGTTCCGCGCCGAAGTCGATGCGCGACTGCTGGCCACCGGCCTGAAATTACTCGATAACGTGTATGCCGATCACGTCACGCTGGCGCTGCATCGCGCCATCGAGCCGAAGATTTTCGGCGCGCGCGATGTCTGGCAAAACAATAACTTCGGGCTGTCGCGCGACGGCGTGGCCCTGCTGGTGGTGCTGTGGGCGCAGATTATTCTGCCCAAGCGCGAGCGCCAGGAAACCCACCAGCATGCCGACGATGATCAGAACGATATGTTCGGCGTCGAGAAGCCGCTGCCACGCGCGGAAGATACCTCGATCGGTATTGCCTACAAGGCGCTGCTGGCCGACTTCGGCGACAAGCTCGGTAAGAAAACCCGCCTCGATATGAATCTGGGCATTCTGGCCAAGCTCGGTTTCATCGAACGACGCGGTGACGTGATCGTGGAAGGTCCGCTGCTGGATCTGATGATGGATACCGACTTGCTGAAAGAGCGCATCATCAATGGCGCGCTGGCCGATGTGTTCAAGCGTTCGCCCGCGCAGATCATTCCGGTGCCGCGCCAGTTTGTGCCGGCCGCGCAGGAAGCCGATGCGGTGACCGAAGCTGTCACCGACCATAGCGCCGACACTGACATTGACGCCGATGCTGCCAGCGACAGCGCCGCCGATACCGAACTTCCAGACGAGAGCTAAGCCATGTTTCACATTAAATCGTTAGAGCTAGTCCACTGGGATTACTGGCAGCGGATCAAGAATATTCCGCTGGATGCAAAGATTATTACCATCGCCGGCCAGAATGGTTCCGGCAAGACTACCCTGCTGGACGCGCTGCGTACTCTGTTCGGTCTTGATTGCTCGATGGGCCGCACCTACAAGCACTATGCGCGCCACAGCGGCCAGCAGACGGCCTGGCTGCGCGCCGTGGTGGATAACCGCGCCGTTGGCAAGCAATTGTCCAACCGTCCGTTCCGCAGTTCCGGCTTCTTCAGCGATGATGAAGTGACGCTGTTCTGCCAGATCCAGAAAAACGGTGGCGACTGGAAGCGTCAGTACCTGATGCGGCCGGGGAATGTGCAGATCGAAGACATCGGCGAAGCCGGCAATGACTGGCTGGGGGTGGAGAATTACCGCAAGCGGCTGGCCAATGCCGGTCTGTCGCCAGCGATGGCCAAAGTGCTGGCACTGGAGCAGGGCGAAACCGACAAGCTGTGCGAATACGCGCCGCGTCAGTTGCTCGATCTGGTGTTCCAGGTGTTCGGCGACAAGGAAGTGCTGGATGCCTACGATGAAGCCAAGCGCCACCAGCGCGATACGGAAACGGAGCTGAAACGCTTCGAGGCCGAACTCGAGTCGTCGAAAACCAATCTGGAAGGCTTGCGCCTGCGTGTGGCGAACTACCATCAGTGGGAATCGCTGAACAAGGAACGCCGCAATCTGCAGGAAGAAGTGCTGCCGACGCTGGAATATCACGAAGCGCGCGAAAAGCACGCGGCGATCAGCCGCCAGTTGCGCGATGCGCGCAAGCCGCTGATGCAGGCTGACCAGCAGCTGACCGACAAGCGCAATGCGCTGGCCGCACAGGCCAAGGCGCTCAGCGACGCGCAGCAGACGGAAACGGTGCTGGAACAGGAATCGACTGCGCTGCAAAGCCGTCTGAATCTGATCAACGGCAAACTCAAGCCACTCGACTCGCTGCTGGAACAGAAGGCGCGTCTGCAGAAGCTGGCCGCCGATGCCGGTGCCGATCTGGCCGAAGTGGCGCAGCAGTTGCAGGAAAAAGAAATCGAACTGGCGCGCCAGCGTATGGCACGCGATGCCGTGGCGGCGAAAATCGCCGGCGAGCAGGCTACCATTGCGGCCTTGCAGGGCAAGACGGCCATGCCGGAGCCGGAAGTGCAGCGCGCCATGCGCCGTGCCCTGAATGATGCGGGTATCAGCCACGCCATGCTGTCCGACATCGTCGAGGTGACGGATGCCCGCTGGCAGGGCGCGATTGAAGGTGTGCTCGGTGGTTACGCGTCGGTGGTGCTGCTCGATAAAGCGTCCGACGCTGCGGCGGCTTACCGTCTGGCGGAGAAGGAGCGCTATCGCCACTTCATCGTGCCGGATCTGGTGCATGCGCCGACCGTCAAGGACGACAGTCTGATGTCGGTGCTGAAGTTTTCCGCCAAAGTGCCTGCGTGGCTGGTCGAGCAACTGAGTCGCATCACCCGCGTCGATAGTGTCGATGCCGGCGCCAAGCTCGGTAGCCATGAAGAATGGATTACGCCGGACGCCTACCATCGCGAGCGCCGCGGTGGCCGTTCGCTGTTTGTGGAAGCCTCGCGCTACCGCTTCGGTTCGGCCGGGCGTAGCCAGCGTATGGAAGCGATCCAGAAATCGCTGCCGGCACTGGAAGCACAGGAAGATGGTCTGACCCTGATTGTTTCCAAGCTGGCCTCGGAAATCAGTGCGCTCAAGAGCCGTCTGGCCGGTGTCGATGCGGCCAAGGAACTGGCAGCACGTCAGGAAGAATTCGATGAAGCGGCGCGTAACGCCGTGCCGCTGCGCGAAGAACGCACCGAAGTCGGTTCGCGTCTGGGCGAGCTGCAAACGCTGATCAAGAATGCCGTGGTGACCCGTACCCGTGCCGATACCACCTGGCAGAATGCCCGCTTTGCACTGTCCGAATCGGAAGCCGGTCTGCGTCTGAACAACCGCCGCCAGATCGAACAGCGTAGCGAACATGCGCGAGCTTTGCTGGTATTGCGCAAGAGCTGGCGCCATCTGCCGAAAGGCTGGAAGCGTCAGGCACGTCGTCAGGCACTGGCCAGCGAACACCAGAACACCCATCAGGTGACGCTGCGCGTGCACAGTCTGGAAACCAGTCTGGCACGCAGTGACTGGGAACTCGATGCCACGGTGATCGACCAGTATCAGCGCCTCAACGACCAGCTGCATGGCCGTCAGAGCGAAACCGAGGAGCGCCGCTACCAGAACAACCGCGCCATCGAAGCGACCGGCAATGCCCGTGGCGCGTATATGGAGCGACTGCGCTACACCATCAAGACCTATGCCAAGAACATCAAGGAACTGGGCGAACTGGCCGGCATTGAAGTGCATGCCGATCCGGTACGACTGGAGAACGATGACATGCTACTGTCGCAAGCAGGCCTGCACGTGCGCTTCAAGTTCGACGGCAAGGGCATAATCGGAATGAATGACGGCGAGGCGTCGGGTGGCCAGCAGGTGATGAAATCACTGGTGCTGCTGATTGGCTTGCTGAAGTCGGAAGATGGTTCCGGCGGCTTCGTGTTCATCGATGAACCGTTTGCTCACCTGGATATCCGTAACATCCAGCTGGTCGGCGAGTTCCTCAAGAACACCGATGCGCAGTATCTGATGACGACGCCGCTGACGCATAACACCGACGTCTACGATCCTTCCGAACTGACGCTGATCACCAGCAAAAAGAAGAAGGATACCGAGTGGGCCCAGCCGATCTTTGTGCTGCAGCGCCGCCCGGTCGAGGCGATTCCGCTGGTCTGATTCAGACTGCCGGCCGGGCTTTGATGCCCCGGCCGGCTACCACCCTTATTTGATGTCGAAGATGTCAATCGGGCGCGGCACCGGTTTGGTGTGACGCCGCCAGCGGATCAGGTGCAGGGCGAAGGTCAGATAGAAGCCCCCCAGTAGACCAAACAGCACGGCCGTCACCGGATTGCCGAGGAAGTCGGGATCGAGTGGCAGCTGGTTGTGCATGTGCAGATACGCTTCGAACAGCCGGTAGATCAGGCGGCTGATGAACAGCATCAGTACCAGCAGGCTGATACGGCGGTTCGGTGTATAGAAAAACCCTTCGGCGGTATTCGCCAGACGGGTGGTCTGTACATTGCGCCGTCCCAGCAGCACGCCCAGCGCGGCACCGGCCAGCAGGGCGCCCAGCGCTTCCCATTTTCCCAGCAGGGTCGCGGCGATCACGCCCAGACCAGCAGCGCTGATCACTGCCGTGCTGTAATGACGCCATAACTCGGAGCGGGTACGCCCCAGCATGATCTTGAGACGCGAATAAATGCGCCACACGGCCAGAGGCACCAGTAGCAGCAGGGTGATGGTGGTCATTTCCATAGTGATTCCAGCAGCAGTCGTAATCAGATTCGTCAGAAAAAACCGGCAAAAAACCGGCGAACCGCGATTGTACGCCAGACTGCGACCGCGCAGCCTTGACATTCATTTCTGCCGTCAGCACACTGGGCTATGGCGTTCAGACCATCTGCGCCGGCACCAAGGAACGCCATGACCCAAGTTTTACCCCAGTTACCTGCGCGCGCAGGCCTGCTTGCCCCGGCCCCCCATACTGGCGTGCAGCCCGATGGCTACGGCTTGCCGCCACTAGCCTTGCAGGAAATCGTCGATGCGCCGCGCACCCCGTCGCTCAGTCTGAGCCCGCAACGCGACTGGCTGGCGGTGGTGCAGACGCCCGCCTTGCCCGGCATTGCCGAAGTGGCGCAGCCGGAATTGAAGCTGGCCGGGGTACGCATCCATCCACGTAGCTGCGCCGCAGCGCGCCATTCCTTCGGTACCGACCTGTCGCTGCTGGCAGTGGCGACCCGCCAGCCGCGCCGCCTGCGCGGCCTGCCACGCACGCTGCGGCTGGCCGATCTGAGCTGGTCGCCGGATCAGCGCTATCTGGCGTTTTCCCATCTGACCTACAAGGGCGAGCGCGTGGCCGTGGAACTGTGGCTGGTCGATATTGCGGAAGGCAAGGCGCGCCGCCTGTCGGCCCAGCCTTTGTCGACCGTGCTGACGCGCGGCTTTAGCTGGCTGCCGGATAGCAGTGGCCTGCTGGTGCACTGGCGGCCGGCGCATTGCGGCAAGCCGCCGGTCTCCGACGGCATCCCGCGCGGGCCGCTGATGCAGGACACGGATGCCACTGGCGCTGCGCGCCAGCTGCGCACCTATCAGGATCTGCTGAAGAACGAACACGATGCGCAGCTGTTCGAGTATTACATCACGGTGCAACTGGCGCACCTCGACCTGCACGGTAAGGCGCAACTGATCGGCGCACCGGCCGCCTATTCCCGTACCGCGATTTCACCCGATGGCCAGCATCTGCTGACCCAGTGCATTACGCGGCCGTATTCGTATCTGGTGCCCGTGTCGAATTTTGGCGAGCGTATCGAAGTGCGCGATCTGGCTGGCGCGCTGCTGCACAGCGTGGCCGACCTGCCGCTGGTGGAAGGTCTGCCGCAAGGCAATGATGCGGTGCCTGCTGGCGTGCGCAATGTGGGCTGGCGCGCCGACGCTGCGGCCACGCTGGTCTGGGTGGAAGCACAGGATGGTGGCGATCCGGCGCAAGCGGTGAGTGATGGCATTCGCGATGTGGTGTATCAGCAGGCGGCGCCGTTTGCGAAAGGGCAGGCGCCGACGGTGCTGGCGCGCCTGACCATGCGTTATGCCGGCATTGCATGGGGACGTGGCGATGTGGCGCTGATGAGTGAGCGCTGGCACAAGACGCGTGCCTTCCAGCGCTGGAAGCTGCAGCCCGATCAGCCTGAGCTCGCGATGCAACTGATCTACGCCGGTTCCTACGAAGACCGCTACAGCAGCCCCGGTGCGCCGGTGCTGCGCGCCGATAGCAACGGTTTCGCGCGCCTGCTGATCGGGCCGGACAATACGATACTGCTCGATGGTGCGGGGGCCACGCCGGAAGGCGACCGGCCTTTCCTGGATCGTCTATCGCTCGATAACGGGCAGAAGGAACGGCTGTTCCAGAGTAGTGCGCCGTATTTCGAAAACGTCGCAGCGGTACTGAATCAGGATGGCACGCTGATTCTGACGTCGCGCGAGTCGCCCACCGAACGACCGAACTACTACCTGCGCGATCTGCGCCAGCCGGTCGACCGGCAACTGGTGGCGCTGACCGAGTATCCCCATCCGACCCCGCAACTGCGCGAGGTGCAGAAAGAGCAGATCCGTTATCAGCGTGCCGATGGCGTAGCGCTGACCGCGACCCTGATGCTGCCGCCCGGTTACGAGGCGCAGCGTGACGGGCCGCTGCCGATGCTGATGTGGGCCTATCCGCAGGAATTCAAATCGGCCGATGCGGCCAGCCAGACCACGGGGTCACCGTACCGCTTCAACGCGGTCAGCTACTGGGGGCCGGCAGCGTTTCTGGCAATGGGTTATGCGGTGCTGGATAACCCGTCGTTCCCGATTGTCGGTAGCGGCGAGGAGGAACCGAATGACAGCTATCTGCCGCAGCTGGTGGCCGATGCCGAAGCGGCGGTCGCCGAAGTGGTAAGGCGTGGGGTGGCCGAGCCGCACCGCATCGCCATTGGCGGGCATTCGTATGGCGCATTCATGACCGCCAATCTGCTGGCGCATACGCGTTTGTTCCGCGCCGGTATTGCGCGCAGCGGTGCGTATAACCGCACCCTGACGCCGTTCGGCTTCCAGTCCGAGGAACGGCCGTTCTGGCAGGCGCCGCAGGTGTATCAGGCGATGTCGCCGTTTAATCACGCCGATCGCATCAAGGATGCGCTGCTGCTGATACATGGCGCTGAAGATGCCAATAGCGGCACTTTCCCGGTACAGAGCGAGCGGATGTTTCAGGCCATCAAAGGGCTGGGTGGTACGGCGCGGCTGGTGATGTTACCCAATGAAGCGCATGCCTACCGGGCGCGCGAGTCGATTCTGCACATGCTGTACGAAACCCACCGCTGGCTGGAGCGCTATGTCAAACATGCGCTGCCCGAGGTGCCGGAGGGCGTAAAATAAAGACACCCTCAAGCAAGGAGAGTGTTTCATGTTGACGCAAACTAGTCTGTCATCCGGTCTGCCATCCCG
>JAIELO010000094.1 GCA_019752915.1 Burkholderiaceae bacterium | reverse complement strand
CTCTTTGAAGGGTCGTTCGAGACCAGGACGTTGATAGGTCAGGTGTGGAAGTGCAGTAATGCATTAAGCTAACTGATACTAATTGCCCGTACGGCTTGTCCCTATAACCTTAGTAGGTTATAGAGAATGAGAAGTACGTTGTAACGTTCGTTGATACAACTTCATTACCCCAGTATGTAATATTAACTATTACAACAATACTGATTACTTACTGATTCCAGATTCTGAGCGACGTTCATGTGAACGCAGCTCGTACAAGTCAATGCCTGATGACCATAGCAAGTTGGTCCCACCCCTTCCCATCCCGAACAGGACCGTGAAACAACTCTGCGCCGATGATAGTGCTGCAACCAGTGTGAAAGTAGGTTATCGTCAGGCTAGTTATATAAAGAAGCCCCTTCTAGTGATCTAGTCGGGGCTTTTTTGCGTCCACGGGGCGCGTTCAGCACGGCATTGCCGTGGCCCAGCCCTTCCGTAATGAGAGAAGCATTGCTTCTCTCATTACCTAGTCGGGGCTTTTTTGCGTCCGTACCTACCGAAAATCTGAATCCATAAAGCAACGAAAATTACTTTAAGTAATTTTTTCCTTGGCATATTCAGTTTAATCGCCTAAATTGATAAAAACGAGGAAGAAATATGTTGCGGGTAAGGTGTAGTACGGTATTGGCCCGCTTGGTGTGTGCTGGAGGTGAAAATGAACGCTTTCAGGGAACGTTTGGCGCAGACGTCTACAAAATTCGCGCGATGGACTCATGCATTGAAACCCAACCGTGCCGCTGCAGTGGCGGTGCTGTTGTGTCTGACCGTAACACTGGCCGGATGGCAGTGGATGCGGGTGCAGGAGCGTGAGGATGAGGTCTCGCAATTGCAGGTCTCGAGCGATCGGGTGCTCGCTGCCGTGCAACAGCGTCTCGACAATTATCAATTGATCTTGCGTGGCGCTGCTGGCTATCGTCAGGGCAATCTGGCGATGAACGAGGTTGACTGGCGTCGCTATACGGATGGTCTTCAATTAAGTCAGGCTCAACCAGAACTGCTATCGCTGGTATTTAGTCCAGCCAGTGCTAATACGCTGGCACCTGGCGATCCCCGCTATGCCGCCTGGCTCAAGGCGCGCGATAGCGGACAGCCTGCCATCAGCGCGCCTTTAAGCCCGAACCTGATACCCGAAGCCAGTCGCGGTCTGCTGGTCGCCATCTACTTGCCGGTCTACCGGCCCGATGCCGCATTGCTGACTGTGGAACAGCGGCGCGTTGCACTGCAGGGCTCCATGGTCGCGCTGGTGCGGCTTGATGTGCTGCTCAACCGTCTTCTGGTGCGTGCCTATCCTGACGTCGCAGTCCAGCTTTACACGGGGATGCAGGCGGATCCACAACGGCAGGTGTATGGGGCGCGCAAGTTTCCTGCCACCGATTTGGTGACGACGCGTCAGCTCGATTGGGGCGGTCGGCAGTGGACCATCATGACCCATGCGCGCGATTACGCCGGGCTGGAAAGTCATAGCTGGCAATGGCTGCTGTTTGGTCTGAGTACGAGCGTGGCGCTGACCCTGTTGCTGAATCATCAGGCTATTATCCGGGCAAGGGCCGATAGTGTGACGCGCATGATGACACGGCGTCTGGTGCGTAGTCAGTCTGAACTGCGTGCGGTGCTCGATTCGGCCGTGGAAGGCGTGCTCAATCTCGACAGCGATGGTTGTGTGGTCTCGGCAAATCAGGCTGCCGAGCATATTTTCGGTGTTGCGATGGGTAAGTTAATTGGCAACAGGCTGGAAACACGGGTGCCGGGTTTTGATCAGAAGCATCTGGCGTCGTTGTGTGGCGACTTTGTTGCCACGGCCGGGCTGATGCCGATGTTGCGTGCCGAGGCCACCGGTTTGCGCGCCAGTGGCGCCAGCTTCCCGATGGCGCTGAGCTTGCGTCGTTTCGAACTGGACGGCGAAGCCCATTATTCGGTGATGCTGCGCGATGTGAGTGACGAAAAGATGGCGGAAGTGATGATGCAGCAGAGCCTGATGGCGCTGGCCAAGGCGCGCGATCCGGTGGCGGTACCGCTGTAATACGGGCATAAAAAAATGGCGCTCGGTGAGCGCCATTTTTGTTTATTCAGTTTCTTTTTCAGGCAGTGCGACCTGATTGTCGGTGCTGAACTGGTAGTCTTTGAAAATGTGCTCGGCCGTCAGCAGCTGGTAGTCACCATCGGCTTTCTTGTGCGAGGTGTCCTTCAGGCGGTAGGTGTAGTGACCGCAGGTCCAGCAGTTGAAGTTGCGCATGTGGGTGCACAGACAGGTCTTGTCCATGATGTGCAGATTTTTGTCGCTCTGGTTGGCCACCACTTCGCGGTTGTAGGCATTGATGTAGGAGCAGTTGCCGGTCGCGTCCAGCAGGTAGCCGTAGGATTCGCAGCCGGGACGGATGCCCGCGCCAATCGCCGGGGTGCTCTTCAGCATACGCATCGGGTAGCCGGTCGGCGAGACGCCGTTGACGATGATGTCTTCTTCGCTGGCCTTGAAATATTCCTGCTTGACCTTGTCCGGCAGACCGCATTCTTTGGCAACGGTGAAACGGGTCGCAACCTGTACGCCTGCCGCTCCGGCTTCGAGGAAGCGCACGGCATCGCTACCGGTAAAGATGCCGCCCGCAGCGATCAGCGGGATGTCCAGCTGTTCGGCTTTGAGGTAGTCCAGCAGTTCCTTGGTGATGGTCATCAGGTCGTAATCGGCCCAGTCCATGCCGAAGCCGAGGTGGCCACCGGCCAGTGGGCCTTCGACGATGATAAAGTCCGGCAGACGGTCGAGTTTGGCGTTCTTGCGCAGGAAAATCTGCAATGCGCGTACCGACGAGACGATGATGCCCAGCTTGGCTTCGCGGAAGCGCGGGTGATCGGCCATCAGGGCGAACGAGCCAAAGTGCAAACCGGCCGACAGGGTGATGCCGTCAATTCCGGCATCGAGTGCGGCGTTGAGACGGGTACGCAGGGTTTCGCGTGGGCCGTTCATGGTCAGCTTTTCCATGCAGTTCACGAAGATCAGGCCCGGGCCTTTTTTCGCTTCCATGGTTTTGCCGATGTGCAGGCGCTGGGCTTCTGCCAGACGGCCGAGGTCGAACTGCACCACGGCTTTGTCCATGTTGTTGATGTTGAATTTGTAGAGCTTGGTCTTTTCCTTGACGAAGCTGGTATCGAAGCGACGGTCCGATACATCTTCTACCATGGCGTCGGAAATATGCCCGATACCGCCCAGACGGGCTGCTTCCAGCGCCAGTTCCGAGGTCGAGATATCCACACCCATTCCGCCTATCATGATGGGCACATACTCGTTTTTGCCAAATCGCAGGCGGAAATCATCAACACGTTTCATTGCTATCCTTAGACTACCGAAAGTGGTTGTCGGGCACGGCGCCCGACATTAGCGCAGTAGTAGCGCGCAGGGAGTCCAGGACGATTGTACTCCTGCCGTACTACGGCATTGTGACAGCGCGTTGTACCGCGCCAGGGCGGTTTAGTCGCGGAAGTTGTTGAACTCCAGCGGGGTTTCCGGCACTTCTTTGCGCAGCAGCGCCATGGCCGCCTGCAGGTCGTCGCGCTTGGCGCCGGTCACGCGCACCGAGTCGCCCTGAATACTGGCTTGTACTTTGATCTTGCTATCCTTGATGACGCGCACGATTTTCTTGGCATCATCGGTTTCGATACCGTTTTTGACCTTGATCACTTGCTTGACCTTGTCGCCGCCGATTTTCTTGATGTCGCCGTCATCGAGGAAGCGCACATCGACCTTGCGTTTGGACAGCTTGCCGGTCAGAACATCGCGTACCTGTTGCAGCTGGAATTCCGAATCGGCGACCACGGTCAATTCGAATTCCTTATGCTCGATCGAAGCACCAGTGCCCTTGAAATCAAAGCGGGTGGCGATTTCTTTCTGCGATTGCTCGACAGCGTTTTTCACTTCGATCATATCGGCTTCAGAGACTACATCAAACGACGGCATGCTAATTTCCTTTACGTGTGGCATGCAAGGGCTTCATGGCCATTGCAACTAAGGCTGATATTTTAACGGACAACAGCGCCGACACTGCCATATACACCGTGGTTTTTTACGGGATTGGCTCTATAATCGTCAAAATATTTTGCTTTTTTCCCTCATGCCCTCCGACTCCGCGATCCAGTACGACTTTCCGCTGCAATCTCTCAACACTTTTGGCATCGCTGCGAGCGCTCACGCGTATTTGCGCGTGACGAAAACCGAGCAACTGTTCGGCGTTTATGCTGATGGCATATGGGCTACTTTGCCGAAGCTGGTGCTCGGTGGTGGCAGCAATCTGCTGTTCACGGGCGATTTTTCCGGGCTGGTGTTGCACATGGCCTTGCAGGGCCGCGAGCTGCTGCACAGCGATGACACGCATCATTTTGTGCGCGCGGCGGCTGGTGAAAACTGGCACGCGTTCGTGCAGTGGACGCTGGCGCAGGGCTATGGCGGACTGGAAAATCTGTCGCTGATTCCGGGCACGGTGGGCGCGGCGCCGATCCAGAATATCGGTGCTTACGGACTCGAGACCAAGGACGTTTTACACAGTGTCACGGTGTTTGATCCGCGTAGCGGCGACACTGCCGAGATGACGGCCGCGCAGTGCCGTTTCGGCTATCGCGACAGTATCTTCAAGCAGGCCGACGGACGTGAACTGATCGTGCTGGCAGTGACGTTTGCCTTGCCGCGCGCCTGGCAGCCAAATCTGCGTTATGCCGAACTGGCACAGGCGGTGGCGCAGCAGGGACTGACGGCGCCGACCCCGCAACAGGTGGCCGATACCGTGATTGCGATCCGTCGTCGCAAACTGCCAGATCCGGCGCAGATTGGCAATGCCGGGAGTTTCTTCAAGAATCCCGTGGTCAGTGCCGAGCAGTGCGCGGCCTTGCTGGAGCAGTTCCCGACGCTGGTACATCACCGGCAGGCCGATGGCAGTGAAAAGCTGGCAGCGGGCTGGCTGATCGATCAGTGTGGCTGGAAAGGGCGTTCGCTGGGTGCTGCCGGGGTCTATCCGCAGCAGGCGCTGGTGCTGGTGAATCAGGGCGGGGCGACGGGCGCAGACATCGTCGCACTGGCGCGGGCAATTCAGGCCGATGTGCAGGCGCGCTATGGCGTGCTGCTGGAGCCGGAGCCGGTGTTTATCTGAGGCGAGGGTGTCGGTAGACTTCGCTAGGCAGACACATGGCGCGCAGCGCGTTGCCGCGCGCCCTGCAAGCGATCAGCCGAAGTGGCAGACGTAGTCCAGCAGTTCGACGGTTTCGATGTCGAAGCTGGTGTTGCCGGCGATGCTGAACGATTGGCCCGCCGTGTAGGTGTTCCAGTCGCTGGCACCGGCCAGACGCACTTTGCACACGCCACCGAGAATTTCCATCACTTCCGGTGCGCCCGTGTTGAAAGTCAGGCTGGAAGGGAAGATCACCCCGACACTTTTCTTGCTACCGTCAGCAAACAGCACGTTGTACGAGATGCATTTGCCATCGAAGTATTTATTGCCCTGTTTGACCACGCTGACGTTGTCGAATTGCTTGCTCATGCTCACTATCCTCTAAAAAAAAGGCCGCTCAGCGAGCGGCCCGGAAAACGAATTATTGACCGCGTTTCAGGCGGGCATTGGCAGCGATGCGCATACGCAGCGCGTTCAGCTTGATGAAGCCGCCAGCGTCGGCCTGGTTGTAGGCGCCGCCGTCTTCATCGAAGGTGGCGATGTTCATGTCGAACAGCGAATCGGTTTTCGAATCGCGCGACACGACGATCACATTGCCTTTGTACAGCTTGACGCGTACCCAGCCGTTCACGGTAGCCTGGGTGTGGTCGATCAGGGTCTGGATCGCGACGCGTTCCGGTGCCCACCAGTAGCCGTTGTAGATCATCGATGCGTAACGTGGCATCAGATCGTCTTTCAGGTGGGCCACTTCGCGGTCCAGCGTGATCGATTCGATGGCGCGGTGCGCCTTGAGCATGATGGTGCCGCCCGGGGTTTCGTAGCAGCCGCGCGATTTCATACCGACGTAACGGTTTTCCACCAGATCCAGACGGCCGATGCCGTGCTTGCCACCCAGACGGTTCAGTTCGGTCAGCACGGTGGCTGGCGACATGCGTACGCCGTTCAGGGCAACGATGTCGCCGCGTTCGTATTCGATGTCCAGATACTCGGCCTGATCCGGTGCCGCCTCAGGGCTGACACTCCAGCGCCACATGGTTTCTTCGGCTTCCGCACTCGGGTTTTCGAGGTGACGGCCTTCGAAGGAGATGTGCAGCAGGTTGGCGTCCATCGAGTACGGTGCGCCACCGTTCTTGTGTTTCATGTCGATGTCGATGCCGGCGTCTTCTGCATATTTCAGCAGTTTTTCGCGCGACAGCAGATCCCATTCACGCCATGGAGCGATGATCTTCACGCCCGGTTTCAGCGCGTAGGCGCCCAGTTCGAAACGTACCTGATCGTTACCTTTGCCGGTCGCGCCGTGCGAGATAGCGTCGGCGCCGGTGGCGTTGGCGATCTCGATCAGACGTTTGGCGATCAGTGGACGGGCGATCGAGGTACCCAGCAGGTATTCGCCTTCGTACACGGTGTTGGCGCGGAACATAGGGAATACGAAGTCGCGCACGAATTCTTCACGCACGTCGTCGATGTAGATGTTCTCTGGCTTGATGCCGAACTTCAGTGCCTTGGCGCGGGCCGGTTCCAGTTCTTCGCCCTGACCGAGGTCGGCGGTGAAGGTGACGATTTCGCACTGGTAGTTATCTTGCAGCCATTTCAGAATGACGGAAGTATCGAGACCGCCCGAATAGGCGAGGACTACTTTTTTAATATCGCTCATGCTAGTTCCAATGGGTTGATGTGTTAGTTGGTAGCGACGCGGCCGAGCAGCAGGTACTCGATCAGGGCCTTCTGGATGTGCAGGCGGTTCTCTGCTTCATCCCAGACCACCGATTGCGGGCCGTCGATGACGTCGGCGGAAACCTCTTCGCCGCGGTGCGCTGGCAGGCAGTGCATAAATAGCGCGTCCGGTGCGGCGCGCGCCATCTTGGCGCTATCGACGATCCAGCCGTCGAAGGCGGCGATACGGGCCGCGTTTTCCGCTTCGTAACCCATGCTGGTCCAGACGTCGGTGTTGACCAGGTGCGCGCCCTGGCAGGCGTCGGACGGGTTGTCGAAGAAGGTGTAGCGCTGGGTCGAGACCAGCGACATGTCCATGTCGTAGCCTTTCGGCGTCGAGACGTTGACGTGGAAGCCGAATACCTCGGCCGCCTGCAGCCACGAGTACAGCATATTGTTGGCGTCGCCGATCCATGCCACGGTTTTGCCGGTGATCGGGCCGCGGTGTTCGTAATAGGTGAAGATGTCGGCAAATACCTGACATGGGTGGTGCTCGTTGGTCAGACCATTAATCACCGGCACGCGCGAGTTGGCAGCGAAACGCTCGATGATGTCCTGACCGAAGGTGCGCACCATGATGATGTCACACATGCGGCTCATGACCTGACCGGCGTCTTCCACCGGTTCGCCACGGCCCAGTTGCGAGTCGCGGGTGTTCAGATAGATGGCGGCGCCACCGAGCTGGTGCATGCCGGCTTCGAAGGACAGGCGGGTACGGGTGGAATTTTTTTCAAACACCATCACCAGCGTACGGTCGATCAGCGGGTGGTAAATCTCGTAGTTTTTGAACTTCCGTTTGATCAGGTGCGCACGCTCGATAACGTATTCGTATTCGTCCAGCGTGAAGTCGGAAAACTGCAGGTAGTGCTTGATCGGTTTTTGGATAGACATAATGGCAACTGACAGAAGCGCTGGTGTGGGGCGAGGTGCCTGACCAGCTGAGCAAAGCTTAGCTTAAGCGGACAATTATAAAGGCAATTCGGTGCAAAGGGCGAATAGCCGCAGAATCTCCTGTCTATACAGCTGGCAGGGCGGTGCGATAGCGCGCCGCCGCATTCGCCGTGGCTCAGTTATAGATCTGGGTGGCGGCCGGTTGCTGGTGCTGCGGCGCCGTGAGTGGCAGATCGAGCGTGAAACAGGTGCCTTGCGGCGAGCTGTCCACGCTGATGGTACCGCCCAGCAGGGAGGTAACGATGTTGTAGCTGATCGACAGCCCCAGCCCGCTACCGCCTTGCCCCAGCTTGGTGGTAAAGAAGGGATCGAAGATGCGCGACATGTGTTCCGGTGCGATGCCGCCGCCGTTATCCCGGAAGGTAATCAGTACCCGTCCTTCCACCGGGGTGCTGGCCTGCAGTTGCATGCTGCCACCCTGTTCCCGGCCGAAGGCATGCAGCAGGGCGTTATTGATGAAGTTGGCGATCACCTGACCGTAGGGGCCGGGGTAGCTGTCCATCAGTACCGTGTCGGGTAGTTCGACGCTCAGGCGATGGTTGGCGGCGCGCACCCGGTTCATCATGGTGGCGATCACTTCGTGGCTGACCTGCTGCAGATTGAAGCTGCGCCGCTGTTCGGTGGTGCGATCGACCGCGACCTGTTTGAAGCTGTTGACCAGATCGGCGGCGCTGGTCAGGCCGCGCATCACCAGTTCGTGCGCGGTGCGGGCGTCGCTCATATAGGTGGCCAGTTCCGAGCGGCGCAAGCCGGGGCCGTCGAGTCGGCTGGCCAGTTCGTCGGTTTTCTGCGCCAGCGTGCTGGCGATCAGCAGGCTGTTGCCGATCGGGGTATTCAGTTCGTGTGCCACGCCCGCCATCAGGGCGCCTAAGGCGGCCAGTTTTTCCTGCGATACCAGCTGGGTCTGGGCATCCTTGAGCTGGCGGTAGGCTTCGGCATTATCGAGTGCGATGGCGCCGTAGGCGCACAGGGTGCGGAAGATCAGCCGTTCGCGTTCGCCGAAAGCGCTGGCATGGCTGGCCTGCACGGTCATCGCGCCCAGCGTGCGCTCGCCGACGATCAGTGGCACATACAGGGCGCTGGCCATTAACTGGGTGCCCGGTGCCAGCACGATGTCGGCGGCGCTCGCCTGTTCGATGTAGATTTCGCGTCGTTCGCGCAGGCAGCGCGCAGCGTTGGCACGCGGATGCTGGAGCGGGATGGTGTTGCCCGGCAGTGGCTGGCCGTTTTCCATGCCGAACACCCGGCTGATGCTGTCGCCCTCGCGGCTGCACAGGTAGATGGCGTAGGTGTTGGCGGGCAGCAGTGCCTGTACGTGCCGGTTGAGCGCCTGAAACACGGCGTGCGCATTCAGGTGGGTGGTGATTTCCTGACCGATGGCGGACAGCCGTTCCAGCGTATCGCTGGTTTGCTGCAGCAATTCGGCGCGGCGCGCTTCCGATGCGGCCAGTTCGCGGTGGTGCAAACCTTCGGCGCGCGCATGTTCGGTCTGATGGTGCACCTGCATGGCGATGGCGCGGTTGGTGGCTTCCTGACTATGGGTTTTCTGGCGCGCGGCCGCGGCTGCCTGAGCGGCCGCGTAAGCTTTGGCGTAATCGCCGACGTTGGCGTATTCGCGCCCCAGCGCATCGTGCAGGTCGCCGGGCAGGGTATAGCCTTCGATGCCGGCGGCCACGTCGAGTGCCTGATACAGATAGTGCAGGGTGGCGTTCTGCTCGGTCATGCCGTCCGGTGGCGGCAAACGATGGCGTTCGTGGATCACCGCCAGCACCCGCAGCGCTGCCACGTGGTTGTAGCGGTTGGTCTGCTCGGCCGCCAGTTCAACCGCCCGTTGCGCCATGGCGCGCGCGTCCTCGGCGCGTTCGAGGAAGCACAGTGCGTGTGCCTGACCACGCCGGGCGATCGACTGGAAATCGGCCTGTTGCAGGGCGTCGGCGCGCGCCTGCATGCGCTGGAAGGCTTCCAGTGCGGTCGCATAATCGCCCTGATCGAGCGCCAGATCGCCCAGATAGGACAGGGCATGCGCGTAGCTGCGCGCACCCGGCAGCGGGGTCAGCACTTGCAGGGCTTCGCGCAGCAATTCTTCGGCGGCGTCGAGGCGGCCCACCCGGCGCATGGTTTCGGCGGTGTGCACCAGTGCCGCACCGATGCTGCGCGGCCAGTTGGTCGGGCGCGCCAGATCGAGTGCGCTCTGCATCCATTCGAGAGCGGCGTGGTGGTCGTTGAGGATGGTGAAATTCAGGCCGATGTTGATCGCTGCCGTGACGGCGATGCGGATCTGGCCCGATTCCAGCGCCGCTTCATAGGCGTGAATGTAATAGCGCACGGCGGCGCCGTTGTTGCTGTGCTGGCTGGCGGCCAGACCGATGTAATCGAACACCCAGGCTGCCACGGCCGGCGCATAGTCCTGTCCGGCGGGGAAACGATCGCTCCAGCGGCGTTCGGCCGACATCAGGTCGTGCAGCACGGCCCAGCGTGCGGTGGCCGCTTCGGCCACGTCGATGCGCGCCTGATCGTGTACGCCGCGGGCGGCGGCGGCCATCAGTTCCAGTTCGCTTTCGGCGCTGCGGTGGTCGCCATGGTCGATGGCGATCCAGGCGCGCAACCAGTGGGTGTCGGCGCAGCCCTGATGGTCGCCCAGATGGCAGAAAATGTCGTAGGCGGGTTCCAGCAGTTCGCTGGCCGTTTCCAGATTGCCGGCTAGCCACACCGTCTCTGCCTGCACCAGTTGCAAACGGGCGTTCAAGCGGCGTTGCTGCTCATCGGGCATGGGCGTGTTGCGCAGTAAGAGCTGGCCTTCGCTGGCCAGGGCGGCGGCACGGCGACTGTCGCGCTGGCGCAGATGCCAGGCCAGTGGCAACAGCAGCGGCAGTCGCGCCGCACCGCGCAAGGGCAGCAGGGCGTTTTCCCAGTCGGCAACCTGGTCGTCTTGCGCGAACATGTCCATCGGCTTCCTTGCAGCGGCGTGTGACTAATCGTGATGACTGACAGCGATAACTTATTACGGTAGTTAATTGCTCTTGGGAATTATACGTCGTGCCAGACGGAGCCGCTACAAGCGCCGGCCCGTCGAGGCATTAATACAGCGTTTGTGCTGATTCGTGCAACAGTTGGCCGTACAACGTATGGCGCATTTTGGTGATTTTGCCGTCCGCTACCGCTGCCAGCACGGAGCACTGGGGTTCGATCAGGTGTCGGCAATTGTAGAACTTGCAATGACCAAGGTAGGGCGCAAAGTCGACAAAAGCCCGCTCCAGCATGCCTTCGCTGAGGTGGTACAGGCCGAACTCCTGAAAACCGGGCGAATCGATGATGGACGAATCGGGGCCCAGTTCCGGCAACTGGTACAGACGGGTGAAGGTGGTGGTGTGCTTGCCGGTATCGAGGGCGGCAGAAATTTCGCGCACGGCGATATCGGCATCCGGTACCAGTAGGTTGATCAGCGACGATTTGCCCATGCCCGACTGGCCGATCAGGATCGACGACTGGCCGGCCAGCAAAGGCTTGAGGATGGCCAGGGTTTCCTCGGGACGCGCTTTGGCGGACACTTCGTAGACCGGGTAGCCCAGTGCGGCGTAGGGTTGCAGGCGTTCGCGGGTGCGCGGCAG
>JAIELO010000148.1 GCA_019752915.1 Burkholderiaceae bacterium | reverse complement strand
CCCCCGAGCTCCAGTAAGCGTGCTCTTGCTGCAGCGCCGCCAGCGCCCGCCGCAGCAGCGCAGCATCAGGTGCGGCGGCATGCACAACCGCCACCATCTGCAGTCGGAGGCAGGTGGCAGCAGCCATGGCAGCAAACAGCGCCAGCGAACCACGCAACTTGAAGGGGATCATAGCGTTCCTTATTGTGTTGAAAAGATAGGAAAAGATACAGAGCGCTACGATACCGCAAAATTCCTTGCGCTGTTTAACCGCCTGAATAAGCACCCCAAAAACCTCATGGGCATACCCAAGCCGCGTTTTTCGAAATGCTAGTTGGAATGGCACAAAGAACAACAGTTCATGCTTGTTAATTAATGCAAAACAAGTTGCTTGCCGCCTCAGCGGCGCCAATATAGAATGCCAGCGCAGTTTTTATGACTAGGGATGTGCCAGCCTGTCAATAGTGAAAATAAGTTAAAACATAGACGGGGGTCAAACAAATGAGTAATTACCAAGTAAATCCGGCCGATCTGCCGACGCGGGGCCAGCGCTTCTCCTTGCGCGTGCTGCAATTTTTCGGCTGGAAACTACTGTTTCGCCCGCTCCCCGGCCCGCGCGGCATCTGTGTGATCTATCCGCATACCTCCAACTGGGATTTCATGGTGGGGCTCTTCGGCAAATGGGCGCTGGATCTGCCGTTCCGCTGGCTGGCCAAAGATTCGCTATTCAAATCGCCACTGGGTAAATGGTTCCGCGCCATGGGCGGTGAGCCGGTCGAGCGTGGTACGCCGAGCGGCACCATCCGCACCCAGGCAGCGCGCATGAATGCGGCCGACTGGTACTGGGTCGGCATCACGCCGGAAGGCACGCGCAGCTACCGCCCACACTGGAAGAGCGGCTTCTACCATCTGGCGCTGGAAGCCAGAGTGCCTCTGGTGCTGGTCTACATCGATTATCCGAACAAGACCCTGAGTCTGGTCGATCATGTCGAACTGACCGGTAATCAGGAAACCGATCTGGCCCAGATCCGCGCCGGTTTCGAAGGTCACCTCGGTCTGTATCCGGAAAAAGCGGCACCGATCATTCTGCAGGAGCGGCGCACCGACGAGGACCGCCCTGCCGAGTCGAAACGGGCCTAAGCGAGCGTCACCAGCATCGCACCGGTGGCGGCAATCGCCGCGCCGGTCCATTTCAGCAGCGCTGCCGGAACGGCCTGCCCCAGCTGACGACCCGCATAGATCAGCACCGCGCTGCTCAGCATCAGACCGGCCGTACTGGCCACCTCTGGCAACTCATGGCCGTGGGCATTGCCATGCAGGATAGCAAACGCTGCCAGCATCAGGCCAGCGGCAAAGTCCGGCAGGCGCACGGCAGCCGCCACCAGTAAGCCCAGCAGCGCTACCGTGATAGCGACACCCGTTTCCAGTCCCGGAATCGCTAGCCCCGCCACGCCGCTGAGTACGCCGATCAGCATGGTCGCGAGGAAGCACGCTGGCAGCCAGCGTGCGCTGTCCTGCCGCACGCTCCAGATGCCCACCGCCAGCATCGCCAGCAGGTGGTCTAGCCCGGTGAGCGGATGCAGCAAGCCATCGCGCAGACCATGGGTATGCCAGGCGCCGCCTTGCACGTGCGCTTGTGCAAAACTGCTCGCCAGAATCAGGGCCGCCAGCGCGGCCAGTCGTAGCATAGTCATTGCATTACCTCCGGATGCGTGTTGACGATCACTGGACTGTCGGATCGCTCTTCCATCAGTCCCTGCAGACGGATGAAGTCAATCACGGCCTGCACGCCCACGCCGCTGCGTAGATTGGTAAACACGAAAGGACGCGCACCGCGCTGCTGCTTGGCATCACGCGCCATCACTTCCAGATCGGCGCCGACATGGGGCGCCAGATCCGTCTTGTTGATGATCAGCAGATCCGAACGGGTAATCCCGGGGCCACCTTTGCGGGGGATTTTTTCGCCACCGGCGACGTCAATCACGTAAATGGTCAGGTCGGACAATTCCGGGCTGAAGGTCGCCGCCAGATTGTCGCCGCCCGATTCCACCAGAATCAGGTCGAGCGCTGGAAAATCGGCCTGCATGCGCGAGATGGCTTCCAGATTGATCGAGGCATCTTCGCGGATCGCCGTATGCGGGCAGCCGCCTGTCTCGACCCCCATCAGACGCTCTGCCGGCAGCGCACCGGCGCGCAGCAGAATCTCCATGTCTTCCTTGGTGTAGATGTCATTGGTGATGACGGCCATGTCGTAGTGATCGCGCATGCCTTTGCACAGCATTTCGCACAGGGCGGTTTTGCCGGAACCGACCGGCCCGCCGATGCCTACCCGCAACGGATTGGATGTGATGCTCATAAAATTCTCTCTTTAAGATCGGTATAAACGGCTGTACTGCACTTCATGCTGGGCCGACAGCAGCGACAGGCCCGGTGCCCAGTTACTCATATCGTCATCGTCGACACTCTGCGCATGGCGCGCTGCCGCTGCCAGTTCTTCGCGCAGCGATAGCAGAATGCGCTGTCCGGCCACCTGCCCCAGCGGCACTGATTTGACGCACACCAGCACCTGATTTTCGGCCCATGCAAACAGCATCGCCAGCAGCGCCGCCTCGTGGGGAATGCCCAGCGCCGCCACCGCGCAGGCATAGGCCGTCGGCAGTGCCACTTCGCTTTGCCCCTGCAACTGCGCCAGCATTTCATCGTCGACAAAGCCCAGTTCAGCGACTAGTCGTGTCAGCGAATAGCCCATCTGGATGGTCTCGGCGCGGAACTCGGCACTGTCGCGCGAAGCGATAAAGCGCTCGCTCCACAGCGCCGCATCGACCCAGTCGCGCCGTGTGTAAGCCTGCATCAGGCGCCAGCACACCGGTGCCTCCCAGCGCGCCACCACTTCCCGTAAATGGTCGACGATCCATGTGCGAGCAGTCGCCGCGTCATGCACCAGCCCACGTTCGAGCGCCGCCTCCAGTCCTTGCGAATAGCTGTACGCACCAATCGGCAAGGCCGGACTGGCAAACTGCAGCAGGTTCAGTAAGGCAGCGGCCTGCATTATTGGGTGTCGCCGGGACGGTGAATCTTCTGGCGCAGCGGAATCGGTGCCAGTGCGAGGCCGCCGCCATCATGATGATGACCATGACCGCCGCCATAGGCACCCGCTTCCGGCTCGAACGCCGCCATCTCTTCGCTCACGCTGGCGCCCAGTCCTAGCAGCATTTCCTTGAGCACGGCGTCGGCGCGGATACGCAGAAAGCCATCGCCCACCTGCGCCTGGGTGTGCCGGTTGCCCAGATGGAAAGCGCAGCGTAGCAGCGTATGGGCATCGCCACAGCGCACCAGATAGGTCGGCTCCGGCGCTGCCACCACGCGGATCACGCGACGGTCTTCACCGGTCAGTAGATCACCATCGCGCAGCACCGTGCCACGCACCGTGAACACCGCCACTTCTTCGCCACTTTCAAGGCTGGCGCGCAGACGGCACTTTTCACGTAATTCATAAGGCAGTACCAGTGTCCCGGCAATGCTCTCGGCGCTACTCAACTTGGTATGTAATGTGAGCATAATTAGGTCAGCATAGTGGTTCAGAACAGGAAGTAGCGCTGCGCCATCGGCAGCACGCTCGCTGGCTGACACACCAGCAGCTCGCCATCGGCGCGTACTTCATAGGTTTCGGGATCGACATGCATCTGCGGCGTAGCGCCGTTGTGGATCATGTCGGACTTGCGCAGCGTGCGCATATTGCGCGCCACGATCAGGGTTTTATTGAGCTGCAGCTGCGCGCCGATACCGGCGTCATAGGCCGCCTGCGAAACAAAGGTGAAGGACTTTTTCAGCCCGCCACCAAAGGCGCCGAACATCATCCGGTAGTGCACTGGCTGCGGCGTTGGAATCGAGGCATTCGGGTCGCCCATCTGGGCCGCAGCGATCATGCCGCCTTTCAGAATCATCGACGGTTTCACGCCGAAGAAGGCCGGCTTCCACAGCACCAGATCGGCAATCTTGCCCACTTCCAGCGAGCCCACTGCATGCGCGATGCCATGCGTGATGGCGGGATTGATGGTGTATTTGGCGATGTAGCGCTTGACCCGGAAGTTATCGTTACGCGACGAATCCGGTGCCAGCGGGCCACGCTGCACTTTCATTTTGTGCGCCGTCTGCCAGGTGCGCATCACCACTTCGCCCACCCGGCCCATCGCCTGCGAGTCGGACGACATCATCGAGATCGCGCCCAGATCATGCAGAATATCTTCCGCAGCAATGGTTTCGCGGCGGATGCGCGATTCGGCAAACGCCACATCTTCCGCGATTGCGGCATCGAGGTGGTGGCACACCATCAGCATATCGAGATGCTCGTCAAGCGTATTCACCGTGTACGGGCGGGTCGGGTTGGTCGACGATGGCAGCACATTGCTCTCGCCAACTGCTGCAATAATGTCCGGCGCATGGCCACCGCCCGCACCTTCCGTGTGGAAGGTATGGATGGTGCGGTCTTTGAACGCGGCCAGCGTATCTGCCAGATAGCCCGCTTCGTTGAGCGTATCGCTATGGATCGCCACCTGCACGTCGAAGCGGTCGGCCACGCTCAGGCAGTTGTCGATAGCCGCTGGCGTACTGCCCCAGTCCTCGTGCAGCTTCAGACCAATCGCTCCGGCCAGTACCTGTTCTTCCAGTGGCTGCGGCAGACTGACATTGCCTTTACCGAGAAAGCCCAGATTCATCGGGAAGGCATCGGCCGCCGACAGCATGGCATGCAGATGCCACGGTCCCGGTGTGCAGGTAGTAGCCGAAGTGCCGGCCGAAGGCCCGGTGCCACCACCGATCATGGTGGTCACGCCACTCATCAGCGCTTCTTCGATCTGCTGCGGGCAGATAAAGTGGATGTGGGTATCCACTCCGCCCGCCGTGACGATCATGCCTTCAGCCGCGATAATTTCGGTCGCCGCGCCAATCGCCATCGTCACACCGGGCTGGATGTCCGGATTGCCGGCCTTGCCGATGGCCGCAATCATGCCGTTCTTCAGGCCGATATCGGCCTTGACGATGCCCCAGTGATCGATGATCACCGCATTCGTCAGCACCGTGTCCATTACCTCGGCGGCCAGCCGCTGCGACTGGCCCATGCCGTCGCGGATCACTTTACCGCCGCCGAATTTCACTTCTTCGCCATAGGTGGCGTAATCGTGTTCGATCTCGATAAACAGTTCCGTGTCGGCCAGCCGGATACGATCGCCTTTGGTCGGGCCGAACATCTCCGCATACGCGCGCCGCGTCATCGTTACCATGGATGTTCCTATGTTCTGTTAGCGCTTACTTGCGCGGTGGCTGGGCGTCGAGCTTGCCCATCACTTTGCCGTTAAAGCCATACACCTTCTGTTCGCCGCCCAGCTTCACCAGTTCGATGGTGCGCTGCTGGCCCGGTTCGAAACGCACAGCAGTACCGGCAGCGATGTTGAGGCGCATGCCGTAGGCTTTCCAGCGTTCGAATTTCAGCTCGGTGTTGACTTCGAAAAAATGAAAATGCGAGCCGACCTGCACTGGCCGGTCACCCTGATTGGTCACCACGACAGTGGCCGTCTCGCGGCCCTGATTCAGTCCGAGTTCGCCCTCTTCGAGTAAGTATTCGCCGGGTATCATCGTGAGCTCCTTGTCATACACTGTCTGGTCATTAACTGCTTTCCTAACTTCTTTCCTAACTGCTTTCTGTACTGCGCTTGCATACTGTCTGAATCGCTTTGCGTGTCGTTGATTACTACGTTGATTGTGTGGTTCAGGGAATCGGCTGATGCACCGTCACCAGCTTGCTGCCGTCAGGGAAAGTCGCTTCCACCTGAATGTCAGGGATCATTTCCGGCACGCCTTCCATCACCTGTGCGCGCGACAGAATGCGCGCGCCATCGGACATCAGCTGTGCCACGCTCTTGCCATCGCGTGCACCTTCCATGATGGCGCAGGTAATCAGCGCCACCGCTTCCGGATAATTGAGTTTCAGGCCGCGTGCAAGGCGGCGTTCCGCCACAATGCCGGCGGTGAAAATCAACAGTTTGTCTTTCTCTCTCGGGGTCAGGTCCATGCTGCTTCTCTTAAATCAGGTTTGCCAGATGCGCGGCGTCACAGCCACGCGATCGAGCAGAAAAGGACGCAGGCGGCGCCACACGCCGAGCATCAGACGGCGCGCGGTCTCGCTGTCATCGCCCAGATGTCTGGCCACCAGTACGCCACGGGTCTGGCTAATGCCGAATAAATGCTGGCCATCGGCAGCGATGTCGCTGCGGATTTCTGCCAGTAGTGGTGCAGGTACCGGCTTGCCGGCTGCAAGGAAGGTGGCACACACCGTGTGCCCATGCAGCGCCAGCGGACTATCAAACTGGCCGCCACGCAAGGCGCCCTGCTCCCACCAGATCAATTTGCCATCGAGGTAGATGCTGCTACGCTGGCTCACGGTACCGCTGCGGAACACTTCCCCGGAACCGCGCCGTCCCATGCAGAGAATTTCGCAACCCAGATACTGGGCGTCGGCTGCCAGCCGGATTTCCTGCTCGAGCCGGACGTGGGCGGTATCGAAAAAGATCGCCTCCTGCGGCAGCCATTCCAGCACCGCTCCGGCTTCCACCGTGAGTTGCACCTGCTGGCGCGAGACTTTGCCATTGGCCTTGTACCACTTGGCCGCGCCGGGCGTCGTCAGCAAAGCGTGCGCCTGCGCGCCGACGCTTGCCGTGATGCCCAGCTGGTCGCCACCGACGACACCGCCCGGCGGATGCACCACGATCGCGTGACAGACCTTGCCGCCTTCCGGATAGAGGGCTTTCTGTACCCGTAGCGGGCCGTGATGGAGATTGTCGAACAGGCGGGTAGTGCCGGCATCGTCGCCGAAGCCGAGCGTGAGACTGGCCTGCCAGTGGCTACTGGCGACAGGCGATTCACGGAAGGCGGTGGTATCAGGCATGGGCATAGCTATGCAATCGCCATGCCAGCTTATTTGATAGCGCTCACACCATGCGAGCGCATTTCGACGCACCAAAGCGACACCGGCGCACTTAAATGGTGCGCCGGTGTCGGATCAGTACGGAGTCAGGGTCGCTCAGGACCCGCGGGGAAGATCAAGCATCAGTCAAGGTTGGGATAGGGGCTCTTGCCGCCTTCCGCGATGAAGCGATCAATGCGCGCTTCCAGCACCGGCAGCGGCACCGAACCGAGTTGCAACACCGTGTCGTGGAAGGCGCGGATATCGAACTTGCTGCCCAGCGCCGCTTCGGCCTTGCGGCGCGCGCCGATGATGCTCATCTCGCCCAGATAGTAGGACAGCGCCTGACCCGGCCAGGAGATGTAGCGATCCACTTCCGTTTCGATTTCATGCGCCGACAGCGCGGTATTGTCGTGCAGGTAGTCCTGCGCCTGCTTGCGGGTCCAGCCCTTGCTGTGGATACCCGTATCGACCACCAGCCGCGAAGCGCGCCAGGCCTGATAACTGAGCATACCGAAGACTTCATACGGCGTCTCGTAGATGCCCATTTCCACTCCGAGCCGTTCCGAATACAGCGCCCAGCCTTCGCCAAACGCGGAGATATAGGCATTGCGGAACGCCGGACGGCCCTTCTGCTCCATCGCCACCGGCATCTGGAAAGCATGTCCCGGCGCCGATTCGTGCAGCGTCAGCGCCGGCATCGAATACAGTGCCCGCGATGGCAGATTGTAGGTATTCACCAGATATACCCCGGGGCCACCCCGGCCGGAAGTGTAGAACGGCGCCTGATCGTCCGGCACCGGAATCACGGCAAAGCGCCGGCGTGGCAGATAGCCGAAATACTGACTCACTTTGGCGTCGAACTTTTTCGCCACCCACGCCGAGCGCATCAGCAGTTCTTCCGGCGTCTTGGCGTAGAAGCGCGGATCGCTGCGCAGGAATTGCAGGAAGGCGGGCAGATCGCCTTCAAAGCCGGTCTGCTTGATTACTTCGTGCATTTCGGCGCGGATCTTGGCCATCTCGGATAACCCGATCTGGTGAATCTGGTCGGCACTCAGCGCCGTGGTGGTAAATTCCACGATCTTTGACTGGTAATAGGCTTTACCATCCGGCAGACTCTCGGCCGCCAGCGCTTCGCGTGCCTTCGGTACATATTCCTCGCGCATAAACTGCAGCAGCTTACGATAGGCCGGCAGTACCGACTTCTCGATCGCCTGCACCGCCTGCGCCCGCAGTGCTGCCTGTTCGGCGGCCGGTATCGTGGCCGGTAGCTGTTTGAACGGCAGGTAGTACACCGTGTCCTGCGCCGTCTTTGCGTCCGTCACGGAAGTGATCGAACTGTCACGCCCGACCAGCGTCACTTTCGGTGGCGTAAAGCCGCGTGCCAGACCGGCGCGCATATTATCGATTTCGTCGTTGAAGTAGCGCGGCATATCGGCGAGCTGCTTCAGGTAGTCGCGCAACTGCTTTTCCGTGGTCAGCACACGCCGTGCGCCACCGGCGTTATTCGACCAGAACGCCGAATCGGCATTCAGCGGTTTCTCGTACTCGCGGAATAGCTGGCCGGCGATCAGCGCAGCGATCTGCGCCTTGTAGACCTGATAGTTGACCCGTTCCGAGGCCGACAGCTGCGTTTCGCGGATGCCGTCGATCCAGGCGCCGGCCGCGGTCTCGATCGTGTTGAGCCCGCGCTTCGCGACACCCGCGACGCGCTCGCGGATGCCGTCGAGCTGCTTCATGACACCCTGCCAGTAGGCCAGCCGCTGCTTCTGGGTGGCGGCATCGATGCGTGGCAGCGACGCCGCGACACCGCTATCATCGTCATCTTCGCCGTCTTCCTGCTTCTGGCTCAGGCGCCACTTCCACTCGGCGGTATAAATCGCCTTGAAACGCGCATCGGCCGGGCCGGGCCGCTCGGCCTTGCTGGCTGTCGCTTGCGTTGATCCAGCCTGCGCTAGCGGCGCAGCCATTACCAGTGGCGTGGCTAGCAAGGCCCCCATCAGACTTGCGCCCGTCAAGGCGGCAGTGAACTTCTTATCCATAACACTCCTGTGGAATCGGTTTAAACCAGGTCCTGCAAACAACGCCGCTCACGCAGCAAAGCGGTAAAAGCACGCACATCGACGGGGCGGCTAAAGTAATAGCCCTGCATCTCGTCGCAGCCGTGGTGGGTCAGAAATTCCATCTGTTCGCGGGTTTCGACGCCTTCCGCAATCACCCGCATATTCAGATTGTGGGCCAGCGACACCACCGACAGGGCAATGGCCGCATCGGCAGGATTGGTGGTGACGTCGTCGACAAACGATTTATCGATCTTCAGTACATCGATCGGGAAGCGCTTCAGGTAACTGAGGCTGGAATAACCGGTACCGAAATCGTCGAGCGAGACACTCACCCCGATGGCTTTCAGACGGCGCAGCGCCGCCACCGCCTTATCCGGATCGCCCATCACCGTACCTTCGGTAATTTCCAGTCCCAGACATTGCGGATCGATCCTGTAGTCGCGCAGCGTGCGCTCCACATAAGACACCGTGGCATCATTGGCAAACTGGCCGGCTGACAGATTCACGCCAACCTTGATATCGCCAAGACCCTCGTCATGCCAGCGCCGGATCTGGGCGCACACGCTCGCCAGTACCCATTCACCGATCGAGGTCACCAGCCCGTATTCTTCGGCCAGCGGGATAAAGCGCGCTGGCGGCACCCGGCCCAGCACCGCACTATCCCAGCGCAGCAGTGCTTCGGCACCGACGATGGCGCCGCTGCGCAGACACATTTGCGGCTGGTAGTAGACTTCGAATTCATCGCGCGCAATCGCGCCGCGCAACTGGTTCTGGATCGCCAGCCGGTTGCGCACCTCGGCGTCCATGCGCTCGGTGAAGAAGGCGTAGTTATCGCGGCCGAGTTCCTTGGCGCGGAACAGCGCCGTATCGCCATTGCGTACCAGCTCGTCGAAGCTGTCACCATCGGTCAGACTGACGGCGATGCCGATACTCGACGTCACACTGATCGCGTGCCCGTCAATCAGCCGTTCGGTACGCAAGCCGGCCAGAATCCGCTGCGCCAGCACCATGATCTGCGCCAGCTGGCGTTCGTCGGCAATAATGATCTGGAATTCATCGCCGCCCTGGCGGGTAACGGTATTGCCTTCACCGACACACTCGCTGAGGAATTTGGCGACCATCTGCAAGGCCTGATCGCCCACGTGGTGGCCATACGAATCGTTGATACTCTTGAAGTGATCCAGATCGAGACACATCACCGCCACGCAGCGCCCCTCGCGCCGCGCAGACGCCAGCGTCTGCTCGAATTGCTGGCGCGCCAGCATCCGGTTCGGCAGCCCGGTCAGCGCATCGTGGTGCGACAGGAAGTCGATCAGATGCTGCTCGGCCTTGCGTTCGGTGATATCCATGAACACCGCGACGTGGTTGCAAATCTCGCCCTGCGCGTCGCGCACCACCGAAACACTGAGCAAGCCGGGAAAGGTGTCGCCGTTCTTGCGGCGCGCCATAATTTCACCCGACCAGTGGCCGGTCTGGACGATGGCCTGCGACATGGCCTCGTAGGTGTGCTGGTCGGTTTCCCCGGCATGCAGCATGATCACGCCCTGCCCGATCGCTTCCTCGCCTGCATAGCCGGAAATGCGGGTGAACGCCGGATTCGACGCAACAATGCAGCCGCGCCGATCAGACACCACAATCGCATCCTGCGTCGCTTCGAAAACCTGACTGGCAAGGCGCATGAACTCTTCGTTCGCACGGCGCTGCTGGACTTCCTGTTCCAGCGATGCGGCCAGCGCCGATAGCTGCGCGGTACGCTCGCTGACCCGCTGCTCGAGCATGGCCCGTTCCGCCGCCAGCGCCTTCTGTGCGCGGGCTAGCCGCACATGGGCATCGGTACGGGCCAGAATCTCTTCGGCCTGAAACGGCTTGGCGATAAAGTCCACCGCGCCCAGCGCAAAGCCGCGTACCCTGTCGTCGGTGTCGTGCTGCGCCGACAGGAAAATCACGGGAATCTGGCACAGCTCCGGCGTGGCTTTCAGACGCTGGCAGACTTCGAAACCATCTATGCCGGGCATGCGGATATCGAGCAGAATCAGTTCCGGTGGACGCGATTGGACGGTCCATAGCGCCAGCTCGCCATTCGGCGCCTGTCGCACGTAATAACCCGCTTCCGTCAGCAGATCGCTGAGCAGCTTGAGCGAGGCTGGCGTGTCTTCCACGATCAGCACTTCACCTTTACCTGCCTGTTCCGAATATTCCCGCACCATGTAAACACTTTCTCACGCTGTCTGCCGCTGCCGGGCAGCACTATGATATACCGATCAGCTTACGCTGGCTGTGCCGTTTTCCGCATCGTCCAGCAGACCACACAGCTGTGGATACTGGTGCTGGCGCAGCATATGTTCGACGGCCGCCACCAGCGGTGCCGGCAAGGGTGCCAGCAACTGCGCCACCCGTCCCAGATTCAGTTCCAGCAGCGCCTTCATCAGAGCCCGCCGCAGCGCCGGATCGAGCGCGGCCAGATCGTATAGCGA
>JAIELO010000390.1 GCA_019752915.1 Burkholderiaceae bacterium | reverse complement strand
CAATTACCACTTCGGCTCTTGATTAATTTGTAAGTAATTTTAAACATCGACAGGAATCGTAGACCAGCCGTCTATAATTCTTGTCGATGAAAATTTCTCCCCATGTGCCACTGTGTGTCGCGCTTGCCGTCCTGCTAACTGGATGCGGTGGCGACTCCATATCGACTACGCGGCCTCCCGAGCCACCGCCCGATCCGCTGCCCCCCCCACCACCGACCGTGTATGCCGATGCCGCAGCCGGTAGGTCGCTGGATCTATGGAATCGCTGTGAAGTCATGCATCCCGGGGCAGTGCAGAATCAGCCAGGTACCCAGGCAGAGGAAAAAGGCTTTATTCGCGCGATTACTGAAGAGACTTATCTGTGGAGTAGTGATGTCCCTGCCATCAAGGCGAGCGACTATCCGACTGTGGTGGCGTATTTCAACGCTTTGAAGACCCCGAAATTGCTGGCCAGCGGCCATCCGCAGGACCGTTTCCACTACAGCTATCCCAGTGCGTTCTGGGACGCTTTGTCGAGCGGTATAGAGCTTTCCTATGGGCTCAGCTGGAACGCCGGTGCGAACCGTGTACCGCGCCAGTGGCGCGTAGCGATGGTTGATGCAGCCTCACCTGCTTCCAGTGCCGGAATCCAGCGTGGTGACCAGTTGATCATGATCGATGGTGAGGACTTTATCAACCGCGGGGATGCCGAAGCGGTGGCGCGCTTCAATGCGGCGCTGACGCCCTCCCAGCCCGCCCAGCCGCATCGCTTTACGTGGTGGCGCGATGGTCGCGCGTTCGATACCACCCTGACAGCGAGCACGGTGTCGTCGGCATCGGTGCAGTCTGTTCAGTTGCTTGATACGGCAGCGGGCAAGACCGGCTATCTGAATTTCACCAGTCATAACGGCCCAGCCGAGCGACAGCTTTATCAGGCCATCACTAGTTTCCGTGACGCTGGCGTGCAGGAACTGGTGATCGACCTGCGCTATAACGGTGGCGGTCAGGTGACGGTGGCCAGCCAGCTGGCCTATATGATCGCCGGTCCGGCAGCCAGCGCGAACAAAGTGTTCATGCGCTATGCCACCAACGGTCGACTCAATCCCGGACGGCCGACCAGCTTTATCGATAAGGCGGTTGGACTGGCAGCGGTTCAGCCACTACCGTTAGGCACGGCATTACCGCATCTGGACCTGAAGCGGGTCACTCTGCTGACAGGTGCCGGCACCTGTTCTGCTAGCGAAGCGCTGATCAATGGTTTGCGTGGCATCGATATCGACGTGCGTTTGATTGGGGCCCAGACTTGTGGCAAGCCTTATGCGTTTGTCCCGATGGCCAATTGCGGCACCACCTATTTCATGGTGCAGTATCGTGGCACTAACCAGAAAGGCTGGGGAGATTTCGATGAAGGCTTTGCCCCGGACTGCAACGTTGATGACGATATGAACCATGCGCTGGGTGATCCCGCCGAAGGCATGCTAGCCGCTGCCTTGCGTCGCAATGCCGGGCTATCCTGCAGCAACTCCGCAACGCTGCGACAGGGCGGTCGCAGTGCGAGCGTACCAGCGGCTGCCGGCAGTCCTGTTACTGCTGCCGGTGCGGTTACGGTGCAGGTGCGCTCGCCACTCAAGGAAATTACTATCCTGCCAGAGAATCGCTGAGCTTGCGGCACGCTGCCGCAAAGCCGACTATAATTTTTGATTCGACCGGTGCCTGTGCGTGCACCGGCGCCTAACCGGAGCCATCCCGATGCGACGTTCTGAGCTGTTACTTTCCCTTTCCTTTGTGCTGGCTGCTGCGCCACTGGCCAGCGCCTTAGCTGCAGCCACTTCTGCAGTCACTGCAGCGCCACTGACCACGATCTCCGAGCGCTCCGGTTTCCAGAACACTGGCCGCTACGACGAAGTGATCGATCTGTGTGCGCGCTTCCAGAAAGCCTATCCGCAGGCAGTACGCTGCTTCGAATTCGGCCGCACCCCGGAAGGCCGGCCGATGCTGGCGCTGGCTGTTTCGCGTAGCGGCGCGCTGACGCCGCAGCAGGCTAAAAAGCGCGGCCTGCCGGTGATGCTGGTACAGGGCGGCATCCACGCCGGTGAAATCGACGGTAAGGATGCCGGCTTCCTGGCGCTGCGCGAAGCGCTGGAAAACAAGGCGGCCCCCGGTGCGCTGGATAAGCAGGTGCTGTTGTTCGTGCCGGTGTTTAATGTCGACGGTCACGAACGCTTCGGTAAATGGAACCGCCCTAACCAGCGCGGTCCGGTGGAAATGGGCTGGCGCACCACGGCGCAGAACTACAATCTGAATCGCGATTATGTGAAAGCCGATGCGGCCGAAATGCAGGCCATGCTGGCGCTGGTGAACGCCTGGGATCCGCTGGCCTACGTCGATCTGCACGTCACCGATGGCGCCAAGTTCCAGCCGGACGTCTCGATTCAGGTCGAGCCGGTGCACGGCGGCGACGAAGAACTGAAACGCGCCGGTCTGGCACTGCAATCGGCCGTGATCGACGATCTGAAACAGCAGGGCTCCGATCCCAAGCCGTATTACATTTCCTTCGACAAGCAAGACGATCCGACCTCCGGCTTCGTCGACTCGATGTCCACGCCGCGCTTCTCGACCGGCTACTTCCCGATGCGCAACCGCTTTGCCATGCTGGTGGAAACCCACTCGTGGAAAGACTATCCGACCCGGGTGCGTATCACCCGTAACACCATCGTGTCGCTGCTGACGCAAGTGGCGCAGCATGGCAAAACTTGGCAGCAGCTGGTGCAGCAGGCCGACCAGCGCGCCACCATGCTCGGTGGTGCAGAGTTCCCGCTGTCCTATCGCACCACCTTCAACACCAAGACCATCGACTTCCCCGGCTACGAATACACCCGCAGTTATTCGGAAATCTCGGGAACGACTATGACCGCCTACGACGAAAGCAAGCCGCAGCTGTGGCGCGTGCCACTGCGTGACGAAGTGGTGCCGGATCTGCGCGTGGTCGCGCCGAAAGGTGGTTATCTGGTGCCGCCAGCCGACGCGGGCCGGGTGGCGGCGCGTCTGAAACTGCACGGCATCCAGTACAAGGTGCTCGGCGCCGACCAGATGGCGGCCGAAGTGGAAACCTTCCGCGCCAGCAAAGCGACCTTTGCCAGCCAGTCGTTCGAGGGCCATCAGGCACTGACGGTGGAAGGCGAGTGGGGACGCGAACGGCGCAATTTGCACAAGGGCGCGCTGTTCGTGCCGATCGCCCAGCCGAAAGCGCGACTGGTGATGACCATGCTGGAGCCGCGTGGCGCCGATTCGCTGCTGGCCTGGGGCGAATTCAATAACGCCTTCGAGCGCAAGGAATATATGGAGGAGTATGTGGCCGAGCAGGTGGCGCGCGAACAGCTGGAAGCCAGTCCTGCGCTGCGTGAAGAATTCCAGAAGAAGCTGGACACGGATGCTGCCTTCAACAAGAGCCCGGCCAAGCGACTGGAGTTCTTTGCGCGCCGTCACGCCTCGTGGGATGAACGCTACCGCCTGTATCCCGTGCTGCGCACGGCGCAGACCTACTAAACTGCGCTACTACTGCCAGCGCCTGTTCCTGCACTGCTGCCGCCAGCCTTGGCGGCAGCTTCTTCCATCTTCTGCTGCATGATGCGGTTGATCTGGGCCATGATGCTGGCCTGTTCTGCCGGTGTCTTGGTAGCCAGTTCTTCGCGCGTTAGCCCCATGCTTTTCAGGATCATGTCCTGCATGCGTTCTGCAGGCGACTTGCGCATATAGTCGTCCAGTTCCTGAGCCGCCGTGGGCTTGCTGGCACTGGCCAGCACTTCCTTGAAACTGGCGCTACTGGTTTTCTTGGTGTCCGAGAAATTGGCTGCGGTGGCCGCATTCAGGCTGGCAGTCTGTATGGTGATGGTCATCTTGCTGGTTCTCCCTTGGTGGTGGTGCGGCGCAACGCTGCGCCGTCACCGCCTAGCCGGGGGAACCAGCAAGCATTGACAGAGCGCGTTACAGATCGCGTTGCAGTGCAATCACGCCGGGGACGCTGCTCGGCGTCGCGCAAGGCTCTTCGTCGAATGCGATATCGCCGAGCGGATTAGCCACGCCATCCATCTGCAGATCGGTAAAGTTAAACAGCTGACGATCCATCAGGTGCGACGGCACCACCGTCGACAGCGACGAGTAGATGTTTTCCACCCGGCCCGGATGCTTCTTCTCCCACTCGCGCAGCATGGCCTTGATATGCTTGCGCTGCAGGTTTTCCTGCGAGCCGCACAGATTGCACGGGATGATGGGGAAGTTTTTGACTTCGGCATAGCGCTCGGTGTCTTCTTCCTTCACATACGCCATCGGGCGGATCACCATGTGCTTGCCATCGTCGGACACCAGCTTGGCCGGCATGCCTTTCAGCTTCCCGCCGAAGAACATATTCAGGAAGAAGGTTTCCAGAATATCGTCGCGATGGTGACCGAGTGCGATCTTGTTGCAGCCCAGTTCATCGGCGACGCGGTACAGAATCCCGCGACGCAGGCGCGAGCACAGCGAGCAGGTGGTCTTACCTTCCGGGATCAGGCGCTTGACGATGCTGTAAGTGTCCTGATTTTCGATGTGGTAGGGCACGCCCAGCTGCTCCAGATAGGCCGGCAGCACATCTTCCGGAAAGCCCGGCTGTTTCTGGTCCAGATTCACCGCCACGATGTCGAAGTGGATCGGCGCGCGCTCGCGCAGCGTCAGCAGCAGATCGAGCAGGGCGTAGCTGTCCTTGCCGCCGGACAGGCAGACCATCACCTTGTCGCCGTCTTCAATCATGTTGAAGTCGCCGATCGCCTGCCCGACCAGCCGGCACAGACGTTTGTGCAGCTTGTTGTTTTCCAGCGCGATTTTCTCGGCCGATTTACCGCCGCTGCCGCTGCTGCTGGTAGGGCGCTGGGCGTTGTCACTGACGACGTTCATGCCGATTCCTTGATGCTGAAGACCTCCACGCCCACGCCTTCGCAATCGGGATAGACGTCCGGCTTCATGGTCGAGACCCGTGCTGCGCGCACGCTCGGATGCGCCAGCATGGCTTTGACGATGTCGTCGCACAGGCTTTCCTGCAGCTGGATATGGCCGCGCGACATCAGCTTGGCGATGGTGTCGCGCATGAAGTCGTAATCCACCACTTCTTCGAGCTGGTCGTTGCTCGGCGTGGAGACCGCCAGCGGGATATACAGGTCGACGTTGATGTGCAGGCGCTGTTCGCCTTTTTTCTCGAATTCGTAGACGCCGATGTTAATCAGCACTTCATAGTTGCGCAGGAATAGACGACGGCAGTCGCTCAGTTGCGGGTGATACAGGGCGGACAGCATGGGGAATACCTTCTTTCGTTCAAATTATACGGTTAGCGCTTACTGCGCCAGAAACATCACGTCACGTGGCAAGGGCATCAGATGCTGGCCACCATCGACCAGCAAGGTGGTGCCGGTCATGGCGCGTGCCGTGGCAGCGTAGACCACGCTGTCGGCGATATCTTGCGGGGTGCTGGAGCGTCCCAGCGGGGTTTGCCGGTGCGCTTGCGCGAACCCGGCTTCGGTCTGGTCGCCCGACACCATGGTGATCCCGGGCGCCACGCCGACCACCCGCACAGTGGGCGCGAGCTGCTGCGCCAGCATGGTGGTGGCGGTGTGCAACGCCGCTTTGGACAGGGTGTAGGACAGAAAATCGGGATTGAGATTGTACAGTTTCTGGTCCAGCAGGTTGATCACCACCCCTTGCTGGCCGGCCGGCGTCACGCCGTGCAGGGCTTGCGCCAGCAGAATCGGTGCGGCCAGATTGGCGTGCATGTGGGCGTCCAGCATGGCGACCGAGAAATCGGCCGCGCTATCGTATTCGAACAGCGAGGCATTATTCACCACGCAGCGCAGGCTACCCAGCGCTGCCAGCGTGGCCGGTACCAGCTGGCGCACTGCTGCTGCATCGGCCAGATCGGCCTGCAGGGCGACGGCGCGTCGTCCCAGCGCCATAATTTCGTCCACCAGCTGTTGCGCTTCGCCGGCCGAGCTGCGGTAATGCACGGCGATATCCCAGCCAGCGTGCGCCAGCGCGAGCGCAATCGCCCGGCCGATGCGACGCCCGGCACCCGTCACGAGTGCCACCGGCGCCACCGCAGGGGCGGGCGCCGCAGCCGCGTCGGCGGCCGTTAGATGTTCTGTACTGCTGCTGGTGCTCATATGCTCCCTCTTGCTCCAAGTGCTGGTGCTGATATGCGTGCTTGCGCGTCGCAAAATGGCGCTGCGGCCTGCCGATTCGTTACAATGCCGCCTATGTCTCTACCTGTCCCTACTCCTGACGCGCTGGCCGCGTCCCACGCCCTGCAGCAGCTGATTGCGGCCGAAATCGCGGCGCAGCACGGTGCGATCCCGTTTTCCCGCTATATGGAGCTGGCGTTGTACGCTCCCGGCCTTGGTTACTACAGTGGCGGCTCGGCGAAACTGGGCGCAGCGGGCGATTTTACAACGGCCCCCGAGTTGACGCCCCTGTTTGGTGCGGCGCTGGCGCAGGCGGCAGCCGCTATTATCGCCCAAACCGCGCCACAGATCCTCGAATTCGGCGCCGGCACCGGCAAGCTGGCCTTCGACATCCTCAGCGAGATGGCGCTGCTGGGCGTGGCCGTCGAGCGCTATGTGATCGTGGAACTGTCCGGCGAACTGCGCGAGCGCCAGCAGCAGGCCTTGCGCGACTTCCCGCAGGTCGAGTGGCTCGATGCCCTGCCATCCGCGTTTGACGGGGTGGTGATCGGTAACGAGGTGCTCGATGCGATGCCGGTGCAACTGGTGATCCGCCATCCGGAAGGCTGGCAGGAGCTGCAGGTGACGGTACACGAGGGCCGCTTCGATTATCTGCCGGTGCCGGCCAGCGCCGCCTTGCTGGCCCAGATCGCCAGCCAGATTCCCGAACACGCCAGTCTGCCGGTCGGCTATGTGACGGAAGTGCACAGCGTGGCCTGCGCCTTCATGGATACCCTGAGCCGTATGCTCACCAGTGGCCGTGGCGCTGCGGCGCTGCTGTTCGATTACGGTTTCCCCGGTCACGAATACTATTTCGAGCAGCGTGCAACCGGTACCCTGATGTGTCATTACCGCCACCACGCCCATCCTGACCCGTTCTATTACCCGGGCCTGCAGGACATCACCGCGCACGTCGATTTTACCGCCATGGCGCTGGCCGCGCAGGACGCCGGTGCCGAGGTGCTGGGGTATCTGAATCAAGCCGGCTTCCTGATCGGTGCCGGTGCCAGCGAACTGCTGTTGCGTACCGACCCGGCCGACAGCCTGCGTTATCTGCCGCAGGCGCGCGCGCTGCAGAAGTTGCTGTCGCCGGCGGAAATGGGGGAACTGTTCAAAGTGCTGGTGATTGGCCACGGCGTCACGCTGCCGGACGCCATCAGCGCCCACGACCGCAGCCACCGGCTGTAGACGGAAAAGCACAGTGGCGAGAATAGCAAGGCGATTCCATGCCAGATCACTGGGTTGCAGCACGCCAGATCGGCTATCATGAAGGACGCGCGCTCGGCGGATAGCCGGGCATCAGCGGGCAAAAGCGGTCACAACGGGTAGTGAATAATCGGAACGATGGCAAAGATACACACACATTATGACAATCTGAAGGTGTCCCGCATGGCGCCGCAGGAAGTCATACGTGCTGCCTACAAGGCGCTCAGTCAGAAATACCACCCTGATAAGAATCCGGGTGACGAGAAGGCTGCGCGCATCATGGCGATTCTGAACGGTGCCTACAACACCCTGTCCGACCCGCAGCGCCGCAAGGAACATGACGAGTGGATCGCTGCCGAAGAGTGGGAAATCGAGTGGCTCGAAAGCACCCGTAACGAAGATCAGCGTGGTGGCGAGCGTGCGCGACACGATGCGCCGGAGCGTGCCTGGGGGCCTGAGCCGGTCGACGATAGCCCGCGTCCTTACCGGCGCGGCGCCTGGAAGTGGTGGGGAGGTCTGGCCGCCAGTCTGGTACTGGGCTGGGTGGCC
Source organism: Burkholderiaceae bacterium (assembly GCA_019752915.1). Taxonomy (GTDB): domain Bacteria; phylum Pseudomonadota; class Gammaproteobacteria; order Burkholderiales; family Burkholderiaceae_D; genus Rugamonas. The sequence continues at coordinate 3,520 of JAIELO010000390.1, read as the reverse complement.
GGGGTAACCATGGTCAACGAGCCGCATCTGCTATCGAGCGCGCTGGCAGCGGCGTGGGGCAGCAAGAGCGAGAGCACCAGCCGCGTTGCGCCGGTGCGCACGCCGCCGCGCGACCCCAAGGCGGAGTTGCGCGAAGCCTGGGCCGCAACCCAGCCGTATTATCCCGAAGCCAGCAATGCCACCCAGACTAGTCCGGCACCGATCCGGGTGCAGTCGCTGTCGCAGGTGATGCTGCCGAATGCGGCGCCGGAATGCGAAGCGGAGCCGCAGGCACTGGTAGCGCCGAATGGCGAGCCGTGGCCTGACCAGTCCGGCTACATGGCCGGTTTCCCGGTCGCTAACCGGGGCGATGATCTGCAGTTATTACTCGATAACGGCGCCAATGCCTCGGCCGTGTTCATCAAGATCTACGATACCGAGCGCCATTCGAATGTGCGCTACGCCTATGTGCAGGCGCATGACAAACTGGTGGTCGATAAGCTGGTCAACGGCAAGTATGAAGTGCGTTACCAGAACCTCAATCCGGGCGTGAATCGTAGCGGCTGTGCCGCCACCAGCCGCACGGCAGCGGCGGCCACGCCGCCCCTGACGGCGCCCATCAGCAACTAGGGCGCCTCAGACTTCGACGTCGGACAGACCCATTTCCTCGCTGGACATCAGACGGTCGATATCGACCAGAATCAGCATCCGTTCATCGATGGTGCCGAGACCGATCATGTATTCGTGACTGAAGCCGGTGCCCATATCCGGGGCTGGCTTCAACTGTTCCGGCATCAGCGTGGTCACGTCCGACACCGAATCGACCACCATCCCCACCACGCGGCCACCGATATTGAGGATGATCACCACGGTGAACTGGTCGTACACCGGCTCGCCCAGTTCGAACTTGATGCGCATGTCCACCACCGGAATGATGATGCCGCGCAGATTGATGACACCTTTGATAAAGGCCGGTGCGTTGGCGATGCGGGTGACGGTCTCGTAGCCGCGGATTTCCTGCACCTTGAGAATGTCGATACCGTATTCTTCCGCGCCCAGCGTGAAGGCGAGGAATTCGCGCCCGGTGATATCGCTTGCTGTTTCTTGCATGATGATGTTCCTTGAAATATTGACGGCCGAAACGCACGGTCAGGCAGGATGTCGCGGTGCTGACCATCGCTCGCCACAACGGCAGCGTATCAGAGTCGGCCCGCGCTTGCAAAAGGGTTGTCATAGGGGGGGAATCTGTTTATGCTAGAACAACAACGCGCCACCTCTGGAGATGTGTATGACCGATTCCAACGCAGACGACAACTGGCTGATTCAGGAGGATGAGGACGAGGTGCCCGTCGCCGGACAGGAATCGCCAGAGCAGCGGCTGTGGCGGGTGCTGATTGTTGACGATGATGTCGATGTGCATGCGGTGACCCGGCTGGCGCTGCGTAACGTCTCGTTCAAGGGACGCGAGCTGGAACTGTTTTCCGCCTACAGCGGGCGCGAAGCCTATGAATTTCTGCGCACCACGCCGGACATCGCGCTGGTGTTACTCGATGTGGTGATGGAGACCGATGATGCCGGGCTGTTGCTGGCACGCCGCATCCGCGAAGAACTCAACAACGGTATCGTGCGGGTAGTGCTGCGCACCGGCCAGCCGGGTCAGGCGCCGGAACAGCGCGTGATCATCGAATACGATATCAACGACTACAAAGCCAAAACCGAGCTGACCACCCAGAAGCTGTTTACCACGGTGATTTCGGCATTGCGCGCCTACGAAAGCCTGAACATGCTCGAGCGCAGCCGCATCGGGCTGGGCAAGATTCTGGCCGGCGCCACCAACCTCTACCAGATTCATTCGCTGCGCGAGTTCGCGTCCGGCGTGCTGAATCAGGTCAGTGCGATTCTGGATGTGGGCGCCGACGGCGTGCTGTGTCTGATGCAGGGCGATACCGGTGCCACCACCGTGGTGGCGGCGACCGGCAATTATTCGCCGCTGGGCGAGCAGGAGCGCATGCCGCACGAGCATCCGCTCTGGCCGACCATCGCCAAAGCCTTCGCAGAAAAGAAAAGCCAGTTCGATCATCCGGCCAATGTGCTGTTCATCCACACCCAGGAAAACCGCGAAGTGGCGATCTCCGTGACGCCGCCGTGGCCACTGGCGGGGATCCAGCGCGACCTGCTGGAAGTGTTCTGCCAGCGCATTGCTGCCGCCTTCGATAATCTGTATATGTTCGGTCAGTTGCGCAAGGCGCAGGAAGCGACCGTGGTGGCACTGGCCGATCTGGCCGAGTTCCGCGACAGCGGCACCGGTGGCCACGTGCGCCGGGTGCAGAATCTGTCGACTGCGCTGGCCAAACAGATCGATCAGCGCGGCGTGTATGCCCACCTGATTACGCCGCAATTCCTCGACATGATAGGACTGGCCAGCATCCTGCACGATGTCGGCAAGGTCGCTACCCCCGATCACATTCTGCTCAAACCGGGCCCGCATACGCCCGATGAACGCAGCCAGATGCAGACCCATGCTGCGGTCGGCAAGACCATTCTGGAGCGCGCCGCCAGCATGGTCGACGGCGTCAGCTATCTGACCTATGGCGCCGAGATTGCCGGTGGCCACCACGAGCATTTCGATGGCAATGGTTATCCGAACCAGTTAAAGGGCGATGCGATTCCCCTCTCGGCGCGGATTGTGGCGGTGGTCGATGTGTTCGACTCCTTGCTGCACCAGCGTCCCTACAAGGAACCATGGCCACATACCGAAGTGATGACCTACATCACCGAGCGCGCCGGTAAGCAGTTCGATCCGGAAGTGGTGGCGGCCTTGCTCGAACTGATCGAGCAGAATCCGGAAATCGGTCACACGCCTGACTGAGCGGCGCTGGTCGGGGCGGTCCCGACCCGCCAGATTCGCCCGCGTTGCCTAGGCCGCTTCGTCGTAACGGGTATTCAGCAGTTCGACGAACTGCTCCAGCGGCAGCGGGCGCGCGTACAGATAGCCTTGCGCCTCGTCGCACTGTTTGGCGCGCAGGAAGTCGCGCTGCGCCGCCGTTTCCACGCCTTCGCCGACCACCGCCAGCCCCAGTGAATGGGCCAGCGCGATGGTGGCGGCGACGATCACCGCATCATCGGGATCGGTTTCGATATCCTTGACGAAGCTCTGGTCGATCTTGATGCGATCGATCTCGAACAGTTTCAGGTAGCTGAGCGATGAATAGCCAGTGCCGAAATCGTCGATCGCCACGCGGATCCCGCGGGCGCGCAATTCCACCAGCAGCGCGCGACTGCGTTCCGGATCCTGCATGGCCGCCGATTCGGTAATCTCCAGTTCCAGCCGGGTCGGATCGATGCCACTGTCGGCCAGCAGAGCGTCCAGATAGGGCAGCAGGGCCGGGCTGTGGCACTGGCGCGCTGACAGATTCACGGCCAGTCGCAGGTGGCCCAGTTCGGTGCCGTGCCAGCCGGCCAGTATCGCGAAGGCACGCTGCAGCACCCATTCGCCCAGACTGACGATCAGGTTGGACTCTTCCGCGATCGGAATAAAACG
>JAIELO010000248.1 GCA_019752915.1 Burkholderiaceae bacterium | reverse complement strand
GAAGAAAGGCGAATTGGCCAGCTTGAGCAGCGCGCCGGACATGCCGACGTCATTGCCGATAATCCGGGCAATCCGGCGTGGCGAAGGATCGGGCTGCGCCAGTTCGCGCTGCAGATCTACCAGCAGGCTAGGGCGTGGCGGGATGCGGATCGAGCGGATCAGCGCATCTTCTACGGCATGGTCATCGGGCCGGTCGTTTGGTGCTGCAGTGGTCATGGTTATTTTCAGGGTGTGGAGCGAGCGATGCCAAAGCGACACTATAAACCAGTGTGCTTTGTCGTGCTGACATGCAAACCCTGATTATCGCCGCAAGCTGCGGTGCTGGATAACTTATTTTCCCCATTTAATGTGCCAAATGCCAATTTTTTGGGGCGGCACTCTAGAGAAAAAAGCCATTTTTACATCATTTTTTCCTACCGCTATGAACACGCTGACCAGATTGCTTTTTCGACCATGTCGCGGTGGGCGCCAGCGCCACGGCGCTGCTGACACGCTGCGGGGCGCTGGCCGCGCTGGTGTCGGGGGCCGGGCTGCGCATCTGGAACACCGCGACAGCGGCCGACAGCTGGGTGGCCTGTTCCTGCAGACTGGCGGCTGCGGCTGCGGCCTGCTCGACCAGCGCTGCGTTCTGCTGGGTCACATCGTCCATCTGCCCGACGGCCTGATTGACTTCGGCGATGCCGCGCGCCTGATCGGCGCTGGCTTGCGAAATATGGGTGATGATGTCGTTGACCTGCTGGACCGACGCCACCACATCGTGCATGTGCGCACCGGCCAGCTGTACCGAAGCGCTGCCGCTATCGATGGTGGCCACCGAGGCCGAGATCAGGCTCTTGATTTCGCGCGCGGCCGCAGCCGAACGCTGCGCCAGTGTGCGCACTTCGCTGGCCACCACCGCAAAGCCGCGCCCCTGTTCGCCGGCGCGCGCCGCTTCCACGGCGGCATTCAGGGCCAGAATATTGGTCTGGAAGGCGATTCCGTCGATCACGCTGATGATGTCGACGATCTGCCGTGAACTGCTGCGGATACTGCCCATGGTCTGCACCGCCTGCTGTACGGCCGCGCCGCCGGTCTGCGCCAGCTGCGCCGCGCTGGCGGCCAGCTCACAGGCTTGCCGCGCGCTGCTGGCATTGAGTTGCACCGCCTCCGTCAGGCTGGCCATGGCGCTGGCGGTCTGCTCCAGCGAACTGGCTTGCAGTTCGGTGCGGCTCGACAGATCCAGATTGCCGCTGGCGATTTCGTGCGCTGCCACGTCGATGGTCTGCACCGCGCTGGTGATGGTGCCTAGCGTCTGGGTCAGGTTATCCATGGTGCGATCGAGCATGCGCGCGGTATCGGCGATTTCATCACGGCCATCGTTGCTGGCGCCGGTGATCAGGCGCCCGGCGGCCAGCGCCACCACCACGTCGGCAATCGCACGGATATCGCGCAGCATGGCGCGTCGCACCGCCATGGTCACGCCCAGCGAGAGCAGCACCGACAGCAGCACCAGCAGCGCCATGCTGGTACTCAGGGTCTGGAAGTCGTCGCTGGCCTGATGGTAAGCCTGTTCGCTCAGGTGTTTTTCCAGCGCGGCCAGTTGCGCCAGCTGGGTGTTGAGTTGCTGGAATTGCAGTTCGGCGCGCCCCATGGCATTGGTGGCGATGCTCTGGTCCATGGCGGCCATGTCCATGGTGTCCTGCACGGCTTTGCGGTAAGCCCCCAGAATCCGGCGCGTCTGGTCGATGATGGCCCGTTCGGCGGCATCGGCCGGAGTGGCCGTCTGCGCGGCCAGCTGGCGCAGCTGCTGGTCAATGGCGTCGTGGCCGGCGTGAATCTGGCGATTCAGTTCATCGAGCCGGTTCTGCGCGAAACTGCCGTTCACCCATGCCAGCAACTGGTAGATGCGGGCATGGGCAAAGCGCACATCGGCACTAACGTCGGCGCTGGTTTTCAGACGCGCTGCGCGCACCTGCACCAGATTTTCGAGTGAGGCATTCTGCTGCACCATGCCGTAGTAGGCCGCTGCCGCTGTAAGCATCAGTAGCAGCAGCACCAGTCCGGGCGCGAGCAGCAGTTTCGGTCCGATCCGCAGTTTCTTCAGCATGGCCAGCTCCCCGGTTTATTTTTTATAGATGCCCGCTTCCAGCACCACATCGCCGACCCGCAGGATGTAGGTGGTTTTCGGTTCGATCTTGCCGCTGGCGGGATTCTTGTACTGGTAGTCGACCCAGCCACGGCCTTTTTTCGCCGCCAGATCGATGATCTCGCGACGGTATTTTTTGCCGCTGGCGTCCGGCATGTCGGTCAGGTCCTTGCCGACGATGCTGGCGTTGACGGGGTGCGCCAGCACGATGCCGGTGGCCAGATCGCGCACGTCGATATACAGCGTGCCTTGCAGGAAGTCGGGATCTTTGGCGGCCACTTTGCGGATCAGTTCATCCTTGCCGTGCGCTTTCAGATAGGCCGCACCTTTATCGACCATGGCGATGGCGTCTTTTTCAGTCGGTTCGGCAGCATGGCCGGGCAGGTGCAACAGCAGGGCGGTCGAGATGGTCAGCAGCGGTAACAGTTTCATGGCAGATCCTCGCGGTGTGATGGGTGGCCGGTGAACTGTACGCCGCTGCCGCTGCAGGCAATTGCGTTGCCGCAAGTTCTGGCCTTGTGGCAAGAAAAGGCGCTATCTGCATCAAGGCAAAAAAGATTTCCGCATGACATTGAAGCCTGACTTGACGTACGGCAATTGCGAACGGTCGGGGCGGCCTAGCATGCAGTTTCCAAGCCCTCCCGATCTCCCCGATCCACCTTGCTAGAGGAAACCGCCATGACCATCCTGAAGCTGCGCGACGCCGGCGCACCCAAATTCCAGCCGTATATCCGCCAGACCATCAACCGTGCGCGCCAGTGGGAATGGCTGACGCCGGACCTGCAGGAAGCGGTGCGGGTGGTCTCGCATGTGCTGCCATTCCGCACCAATGCCTATGTGATGGACCAGCTGATCGACTGGAACAATATTCCCAACGATCCGATCTTCCGCATGACCTTCCCGCATCGCGACATGCTGGCGCCAGACGACTATGCGCAGTTGCGCGAACTGGTGCTGGGGCAGGCCAGTCAGCCTGCGCTGGCGGCGCTGGTACAGCGCATCCGCCTGCGCATGAATCCCCATCCGGCCGGGCAGATGACGCACAACGTGCCGCGGGTGAACGATGCGCCGCTCAAGGGCATGCAGCACAAGTACAAGGAGACCGTACTGTTCTTCCCCAGCGCCGGCCAGACCTGCCATGCGTATTGCACCTTCTGCTTCCGCTGGCCGCAATTTGTCGGCATGGAGGATATGAAGTTCGACGCCAGCGAATCGCAGCAACTGGCCGAATATCTGAAGCTGCATACCGAAGTGACGGACGTGCTGATTACCGGTGGTGATCCGATGATCATGAATACCCGCGCCCTGACGGCGGTGCTCGAGCCGCTGCTGGTGCCGGAACTGGCGCACATCCAGAATATCCGCATCGGCACCAAGTCAGTGGCGTACTGGCCGCAGCGCTTTGTCAGTGACCGCGATGCCGATGACTTGCTGCGACTGTTCGAACGGGTGGTGGCCAGCGGACGCAATCTGGCAGTGATGGGGCACTATAGCCACGCAGTCGAACTGCGTCCCGAGATCGCCCAGCAGGCGGTGAAACGCATCGTCGGCACCGGTGCCACCTTGCGCATGCAGGGGCCGCTGATCCGTCATATCAACGAAGACCCGCGCAGCTGGGCCGAACTGTGGCAGACCGGCGTGCGGCTGGGGGCCATCCCCTACTATATGTTTGTCGAACGCGACACCGGGCCACGCGAGTACTTCCAGCTACCACTGGCACGCGCCCACGAGATTTTCCAGGCCGCCTACCAGATGGTGTCCGGCCTGTCGCGCACCGTGCGCGGGCCGTCCATGAGCGCTTTCCCCGGCAAGGTGGTGATCAATGGTGTGGCCACGATCGGCGGCGAGAAGGTATTCGCGCTGCAGTTTCTGCAGGCCCGCAATCCGGACTGGGTACGCAAGCCGTTCTACGCCCGCTATGACGCACAGGCGACCTGGATGGATGATTTGAAGCCGGCCTTCGGCAAACAGAAATTCTTCTTCGAGGAAGAGGGGGGCAGCTTGAGCGAGCCTGTGCCGGAAGCCTTGCAGCGCAAAGTCATCCCGCTCATCCCGCTACGGGCTGAGGCACAGGCGAGCGGCTGCAGCGGTAGTAGCAGCGGCAGTGCTAGCACTAGCACCGGCGGCAGTAGCGACGCGCCCCGTTCCGCCTAGGTGTCAGCATGTCCGCGCGCCGCCTGTTCTGGATGGTGTTATTACCGTTCGCACTTGCTCATTTTCTGCAATGCCTGATGCGCAACGTGAACGCCACACTGGCGCCGCAATTGCTGGCCGCGCTGTCGCTCACGCCGGGCCAGCTTGGCCTGCTCACCAGCGTGTATTTCTTCAGTTTCGCGCTGGTACAACTGCCGGTCGGGATGGCGCTGGATCGCTGGGGGCCGGCGCGCGTGCAATGGCCCTTGTTGCTGCTGGCGATGCTGGCGGCACTGGGCTTTGCCGGTGGCCAGCAATTCAATCAGGTGCTGGCTGCGCGGGCCTTGCTCGGCTTCGGGCTGGGCGGCTGTTTCATGGCGGCGCTGAAAGCGCTGGCGCTGTGGGTGGAACCGGCGCGTCTACCGGTGCTACAGGGTTATCTGATCGCCGTCGGCGGGCTGGGTGCGGCGGCTGCCACCCTGCCGGTGCGCTGGCTGCTGCAGGTGACGGACTGGCGCGGCGTGTTTGTCGGTCTGGCCTTGCTGGCACTGCTGGTCGCGCTGTTGATACGTACGCTCGCGCCAGTCGTGCCGGTCAGCCGCGCTGCACCGGACAACGCCGTCGCGCTGCGGCTGGTGCTGCATGATCCGGTGTTCCGTCAGGTGCTGCAACTGCTGCTGGTGCCGCACATGGTGTATTTCGGCGTGCAGGGGCTATGGCTGGGACGCTGGCTGGCCGATGTGGGGCATTACTCGGAAATGGAAGTCGGCTATCTGCTGTATCTGAGTATGGCGGCGATCGTCCTCGGGGCGATCGCCAACGGGCAACTGACCCAGTGGGCGGCGCGGCGCGGGGTGCCGATGCTGCGCATTGCTGCAGTGTGTGTGGCGCTGTTCGTGCTGGTGCAGATAGGCCTGCTGAGCCAATGGCGGCCAGCGTTTCCGCTGCTGGCCGTGCTATTTACCCTGACCGGCACGGCGACCGGCATCGACTACACTATCCTGTCCCAGAGCATGCCAGCGGGACTCAGTGGCCGCGCTGTCACCTGCCTGAACCTGCTGATTTTCCTCGGTGCGTTTGCCGTGCAGGCAGGCTTCGGGCTGGTGGTGGCAGGCTGGCAGCCGAACGCCTTGCAGCAGCTACCCGCAGTCGCATATCAGAGCGCGTTCGGGCTGCTCATTGCGCTGCAACTGGTCGGCCTATGGCGCTACCTGTGGCCATGGCGATCCGGTAGAATGGGACGTCATAGTGGCCGTCCCGACCCCAGTCTACCGATCTCCCGATGAGAAATTCACCCAGCGTGCTGACTACCTTGCCTGCCGAATGGCGTCACTGGATAGCCGATAATCTGGCACGCGGTTGCAGTCCGCAGGATATGGCGCACAGTATGGCGGCCTCCGGACAATACAGCATGGCGCTGGCGCAGGCTGCCATCGACGCTGCGCAGACGTTGCGCAATGCCAGCGCCGCAAACCTGAGCAGTGATGCGGCGGCGGGCAGTGTGGGGGCGGCGCAGCAAATGCCGTTTATCGACCTGTCCAGCAACCGTATTACGCTGCCTGACCGGATGGTGGACGTGCTGTGCGTGCTGCAGCAGCCGCAGGTGATCCTGCTGGGGAATGTGCTGAGCATGGAGGAATGCGATGCCATCGTGGCACACTGCAGCCATCGCTACACCCGTTCGACGGTGGCATCAGAGACGGACGGTGCCAGTGTGGTGCATGCGGGGCGCACCAGCGACATGGCGTTTATCCAGCGCGGCGAAGCGGAAGTAGTCGAGCGCATCGAGCAGCGGCTGGCGGCGCTGGCGCACTGGCCGGTGGAAAATGGCGAACCATTCCAGTTGCAGAAATATGGCGTGACGCAGGAATACCGTCCCCATTACGACTGGCTCGATCCGGACAGCAGTGGCCACCGCAGCCATCTGGCGCAAGGTGGCCAGCGGCTTGCCACCTTTATTCTTTACCTGAGCGATGTCGAGCAGGGTGGCGGTACGGTGTTTCCCGGTTCCGGGCTGGAAGTCTATCCGCGCAAGGGCAATGCGCTGTGGTTTCTCAATACCGACCAGCAGCTGCAACCGGACCGCCAGACCCTGCATGCTGGCGCGCCGGTGGTGCGCGGCACGAAAATCATTGCCAACAAATGGCTGCGCCAGACACGCTACGGGTAAAATGACGGGCGTATTCCCACCGCTAACCTAGGATAGATATGAGACTCGTGCGTTATGGCCGTCCCGGCAAAGAGAAACCAGGCCTGATCGATGATGAAGGCAAGCTGCGTGACCTGTCCGGCGTGATCAGCGATATCGACGTAGCCCAGCTGGCGCCGAAGGCGCTGCGCAAACTGGAAAAAATCCCGCAGGCCTCGCTGCCGCTAGTGCGTGGTAATCCGCGCTTCGGTGTGCCGCTGGCACGGGTCGGAAAATTCATCGGCATCGGCCTGAATTATTCGGATCACGCTGCCGAAGCGGGTATGCCGATCCCGAAAGAACCGATCGTGTTCATGAAAGCGATCAGCTGCCTGAATGGCCCGGACGATCCGGTGATGCTGCCGCAAGGCTCGAAAAAGACCGACTGGGAAGTCGAACTCGGGGTGGTGATCGGTAGCCGCGCCCAGTATGTCAGCGAAGAAGATGCGCTGAAATATGTGGCCGGTTACACCGTGGTCAACGACCTGTCCGAGCGCTCCTTCCAGCTCGAACGCGGCCCGCAATGGGACAAGGGCAAGGGGTGCGACACCTTCGGCCCGGTCGGCCCATGGCTGGTAACGCAGGAAGATATCTACGACGTGCAGAAGCTCGACCTGTATCTGGAACTGAACGGCAAACGCATGCAGACCGGCTGCACCGACACCATGATTTTCTCGGTGGCGCAGATCGTTAGCTACCTGTCGAAGTTCATGACGCTGGAACCGGGCGACGTGATCGCCACCGGTACGCCGCCGGGCGTGGGACAGGGCCGCAAGCCGCAGCGCTTCCTGAAAAAAGGCGACACCCTGCGTCTGGGCATCGCCGGTCTGGGCGAGCAGCAGCAGGAAGTCATCGCCTGGCAGGCACGTTAGGCTTTGCCACGCGCGTCAGCGCTGCCTTGAGGGCATCGGCCAGCCGGCCGGTGATCTCGGCCAGTTCGGCATCGCTGACGATGAAGGGTGGTGCCAGCAGAATATGGTCGCCGTGCTGACCGTCGATGGTGCCGCCCATCGGATAGACCAGCAGCCCGCAGGCCAGCGCCGTTTCCTTGACGATGGCATGCAGTGCCAGTGCCGGATCGAACGGCGTCTTGCTGGCGCGCTCCTGCACCAGTTCCAGTGCCAGCAGCAGACCACGGCCACGGATATCGCCCACATGCGGGTGATCGGAAAATGCGTTGCGCAGCATGCGCCGGAAGCTGGCGCCGCGCGTGGTGACGGTGCCGAGCAGGTTGTCGCGCTGGATCACCTTCTGCACTGCCAGCGCCGCCGCAGCCGCCACCGGATGGCCCATATAGGTATGGCCATGCTGGAACGCGCCGCTGCCATCGCGCAGACGTTGCGCCACATGGGCGCGCGCCAGCACCGCCCCGATAGGCTGATAACCAGCGCCTAAGCCTTTACCGAGCACCACCAGATCGGGCAGCACACCTTCCTGCTCGAAGGCATAGCGGGTGCCGGTACGGCCCATCCCGCACATTACTTCATCGAGAATCAGCAGTATCCCGTACTGGTCGCATAGCTTGCGTACGCCACGGAAGTAGCCCGCCGTTGGCGGCACGGCACCGGCGGTCGCGCCAACCACTGTTTCGGCGACGAAGCCGATGACTTTTTGCGGGCCTTGCGCGATGATGCACGCTTCCAGTTCCGCCAGTAGCGCCGCTGTATAGTCGGCGCTGGACTGACCCTCGCCACGTTCGCGGTATTCGAAGCAGGGCGCCACCCGTGGCACCGTCATCAGCAGCGGCTCGAACGGGCGGCGCCGCCAGGCATTCCCGCCGATCGCCAGTGCTCCCAGCGTATTGCCATGGTAGCTCTGGCGCCGCGCAATCAGCACGCAGCGCTCCCCTTGTCCCGCCTCGACGTAATACTGGCGGCCCAGCTTGAGCGCTGCCTCCATCGCCTCCGAACCACCGGACACCAGATACACATGATCGAGATCGCCCGGCGCATCGCTGGCCAGTCGCTGCGCCAGCTCCTCGGCGGCGCGGCAGGTGAAGAACGAGGTATGGGCATAGCTTAGTTGATCGGTCTGCGCATGCATCGCTGCCAGCACATCGGGATGGCCGTGGCCGAGCGACGATACGGCCGCGCCGCCACTCGCATCGAGATAGCTGCGGCCTTGCTGGTCGCGGATAGTGATTCCGCTGGCACTGACAGCGACTGGCGGCGGCCGGCGCAGCGTGCGGTGCATAAGAAAGCTCATAGCGTCCTCCCGTGGCAACGGAACGCTGACAATAAACCCGCCGCGCTTGTATTCCCTTGATCTATCCCGCAACATGGATAAAAACTGGGCATATGTTGTTATCTCAGCGCTGACGAGAGAGGAAGAATATGGATGACCGGTTAGGGCCGCTGCCGTTTGCGGCGATGAGTGCTGCCCAGCAGGTGGCAGCGCAGGCGGTGATCGACGGCCCGCGCGGAGCGCTGTACGGCCCCTTCGTGCCGCTGATCCGCAGCCCGGAGCTGATGACTGCCGCGCAGCGCATGGGCGAGTATCTGCGCTATCGCAGCGCAATCGGCACGCGTCTGACGGAGCTGGCGATACTGGTCACGGCGCGACACTGGAATCAGCAGGTGGAGTGGGCGATCCACGCGCCGCTGGCACGTGAATCCGGCATCGCCGAAGCGCTGATTACCGCGATTGCCGAGCGCAGCCGGCCAGCGACGCTGGCGCACGACGAGGCGTTGGTGTACGAATTCTGCATCCAGCTGCATCAGCAGCAGCGTGTCGATGATGTGACCTATGCGGCCGCACTGGCTGCGTTCGGCGAGCATGGCGTGGTCGATCTGATGGGCATTAACGGCTACTACACCTTTCTGGCGATGGTGATGAATGCGGCGCAGACCGCCGTCCCCGCCTCTCCCGCCCAGCCTCTACCGTAAATCAGTAAAAGCTATTGCCGAAAAAATAGGGACGTAACGATATTAAAAAAATATCGTTACGTCCCCAATTATTTGTTTCGGCTTGGCTTAGCCGACCAGCACGCGTTTCAGCCAGGCGCTGATGTGGACGACTTCTTCCTGACAAAGCGAGTGCTGCATGGCGTAGTCGTGCCATTCGACGCTGTAGCCGAGTTGCTTGAGCAGGTCACGGGACTGTTCGGCGCGGGCCACCGGAATCACCGGATCCATGCGGCCGTGCACCATGAAGATCGGCGTTTCCAGACTTTGCGGCGTATGTTCGGCGGCGGCTTTGTCGGCAATCGGTACATAGCCCGACAGGCACATCAGACCAGCCAGTTTTTCCGGCTGGCGCAAACCGGTTTGCAGGGTCATGGCGCAGCCTTGCGAGAAGCCGGCCAGAATGATGCGGTTGGCCGGAATGCCACGCGCTTTTTCGCGGGCGATCAGCGCTTCGACTTTGGCTTGCGAGGCACGCAAGCCGGCTTCGTCTTCCTGACGACCCAGATCGGTGGCGACGATGTCGTACCACGCACGCATCACATAGCCACCGTTGATGGTGACCGGCATGGTGTCGGCGTTCGGGAAGATGAAGCGGATCGACGGCAGGCCGCGCAGGTCGAGTTCGTGCAGCATCGGCACGAAGTCGTTGGCGTCGGCGCCCAGACCGTGCATCCAGATGATGGAAACAGTCGGATTGGCGCCACTGTCTTTTTCGATGGTTTGCAGCAGGGTGCTCATGAATTTCCTTGGGTGGTAGCGCGCAGTGCCGATTTGGGCCGGAAGGCCTGGCACTGGGCCGGATCAGTTTCGATATACGGGCCGCCGATCAGATCGATGCAATACGGGATGGCGGCGAAAATCCCGCCCACCAGCGTAGCGCCGTTGGCGTCTTTCAGCCCGCCCAGCGTTTCGGCGATGGCTTTCGGCTGGCCCGGCAGATTGAGGATCAGCGCCGCATGGTCAGCGGTTTCGCGGATCACCGCAGTCTGGCGCGACAGAATCGCGGTCGGCACGAAATGCAGGCTGATTTGCCGCATCTGTTCACCGAAGCCCGGCATCTCCTTGGTGGCGACGGCCAGCGTGGCTTCCGGCGTGACGTCACGGCGCGCCGGTCCGGTGCCGCCGGTCGTCAGCACCAGATGGCAGCGCTGCACATCGACCAGCTCCGTCAGCGTCGCTTCGATCTGCGCGCGCTCGTCGGCGATCAGGCGCGTCTCGACGCGGAACGGCGTGCTCAGAGTGCGCGCCAGCCAGTCCTGCAGGGCAGGGATGCCCTGATCCTGATATACGCCACCACTGGCGCGGTCCGACACCGACACCAGCCCGACCAGCAGCGGAGTTGCGCCGGTATTAAGCGTCATCGCCTTCGTCTTCATCCGTCTCGTCGTCGCTGGCGTTGGCCTTTTTCTTGGCGGCTTCGATCTGTTTGAGGATCTGGAAGATTTCGCGATAAGCCTTCGGCGGCTTGTTCTCGGCCTGCTCTTTGCGGGCATTGCGGATCAGGGTGCGCAGGTGCTGCACATCGAGTTCCGGATTTTCGGCCAGCAGGGTGGTCAGGGCGTTGTCGTCGACCAGCAGCTTGTCGCGGCGGCGCTCTAGCGCGTGCATGGCAGCCGTGTCAGCCTTGGACGCACCTTTCCAGCTGTCGATGGCGCGCTGGATGGCGGCGACTTCTTCTTCGTCCAGCGTACGCATCTTTTTGCCAACAAACTGCATCTGGCGACGGCGACCTTCGTGATTGGTGATGCTCTGGCACTCGAGGATGGCGTCACGCACGTCCTCGGGCATCGGCACGCGTTTCACGCGGTCACGGGGTTCTGCTACCAGGGCTTCACCCAGTTCCTGCAGGGCGTTGACCTGACGTTTGAGCTCGGATTTGGAGGGACGTTCGTACTCTTGCTCGAATTCTTTCGAGCTGAAGCCGACGGCTCCGCGGTTTGGATTTACCATATTATTAACTTTCGGTTCGGCGCGTGGCCGCACCTGTAAACTGTAAACGACTGCTATGATACCTGTTTTAGCAGTCACCCGAAGATTACAGCCCATGAGCGATACCCATTTTAGCCATACTCAGGACCAGTTGAAACAGCTTGCACGCGATGTGCTGGGCTATGCCAAGCAGCAGGGCGGCACTGATTGTGCCGTCGAAATCAGCGAAGGCAGCGGCTTATCGGTCTCGGTGCGCAAGAGCAAAATCGAGACTATCGAGCAGAATAAAGACAAGGGCATGG
>JAIELO010000280.1 GCA_019752915.1 Burkholderiaceae bacterium | reverse complement strand
CTTTGAGCGAGGCCGGTTTGCCGTTGCTGTAGGTCAGATGGACATCCGGCCCCAGCGTGCTGCCGCTGAGGTCAATGCCGCTGTAGCCTTTAACACCCGCATGGGCGGCCAGCGGCAATGCTGCCAGCGCGCTTAAAAGTGTACGACGATGCATAGTCATCCTGTGAGACGTGGTTCGGCGCCGGCACCTCAGGTGCCCGGCGAACGCTGCGTAATGAACGGTGTTTAATTCAGGAGAGATTAGGCGGGGCGCGTGGCTGGGCGGCCAGATAACGCGGCGCCGGCGGCGCTGCCACCAGCGTGACGAGTGGATAGCTGACTGCGGCCGGTGGCAGGTCGCGCAGCGACGCGCTACTGACCGGCACGGCCGGCTGATCACCGGCGCTGGCGCAGAACAGACAGTGCTGCAGGCTGTGCCCCGGAGTGCTAGCCGGTGCTTTGGGGGCATTACTGCGGCAGATTTCGGCAGTCCACGGACTCAGTTGCGGCACATCGCTGGCCAGCGCACGCAGTGGCGCGCACAGTTGCAGCAAGATCGCCAGACAGACGATCAGGCCGATGCCATGCTTACGCTTTAAAAATGCTCCCATAGGGCGATTATAGGACAGAATACAATTTCCTATCAGCTAGCTTATTTCAGTTCACTTTAAGTCAGCACGGGGACACTGCAAAGACCCAGCGCTGCGCTGCGACCTATCCTGTAGAATGAGGGAGCAGTTGTCAGCACTGCGTATAACCGATTAATGAGACGATTTATTTAGGTCCGGAGTAAGCCGATGAAGAAGCAAATGCTGTGGGTCGCCATCTTGGCGGCACTGTCCGTACAAGTGGGCGCTGCCGTTCCGGAAAAAGCTGCGGCCGATACCGTTATCAAACCCCAGCAGGGGCAGGCTCAGGCAGCGTTGTGGGCATCACGGGTACTGGGCAAGCTGCATTACAAGCCGACGCCGCTCGATGATGCGATGTCGGAGAAAATCTTTGATCGCTACTTCAAGTCGCTCGACTCGGAAAAACTGTTCTTCAGTCAGGCCGATATTGACCAGTACACCATCGTGCGTACCCGCCTGGATGACGCCATCATGGGCGAAAATCTCAGTGTGCCGTTCGCCATCTACAATCTGTACCAGCAGCGCTTTGTCGAGCGCATCGGCTATGCACGCGAACTGCTGAAGACCAAATTCGATTTTTCCAGCGACGAAAGCTACCAGTACGACCGCGAAAAGGCCGACTGGGTGAAGAGCGAAGCGGAGCTGAAAGACCTGTGGCGCAAGCGCGTCAAGAACGACTGGCTGCGTTTGAAACTGGCGGGCAAGGAAGACAAGAGCATCCGCGAAACGCTGGATAAACGCTACGAGAATTACATCAGCCGTTCGCGCAAGCTGACCAATGAAGATGTGTTCCAGATCTTCATGAACGCCTATGCCGTGTCGATCGAACCGCACACCAATTATCTGGGGCCGCGTGCGTCGGAGAACTTCGATATCGCGATGCGTCTGTCGCTGGAAGGTATAGGCTGCGTACTGCAGACCCGTGATGAATACACGGTGGTGCGCGAAGTGGTGCCGGGTAGTCCGGCCGGGCTGTCGGGCAAAATCAAGGTGGGCGACAAAATCGTCGGTGTGGCCAAGGACGACAATGCACCCATGACGGAAGTGCTGGGCTGGCGCATCGATGATGTGGTGGCACTGATCCGTGGCCCGAAAGACTCCACGGTGCGGCTCGATATTCTGCCCGCCGATGGTGGCGTCGATGGCAAGCACAGCATCGTGACGCTGGTGCGCAAGAAAATCAGCATGGAAGAGCAGTCGGCCAAGAAGGCGATCTATGAAGTCAAGGATGGCGCCGTGAAGCGCCGGGTGGGCGTGATTTCGCTGCCGACTTTCTATCAGGACTTCGAAGCGCGCCGCAAGAACGAGCGCGACTACAAGAGCGCCACCCGTGACGTGGCCCGTCTGCTGAATGAGCTGAAGAAGGAAAAAGTCGACAATGTGCTGATCGACCTGCGCAACAACGGCGGTGGTTCGCTGAGCGAAGCGGTGGAACTGACCGGTCTGTTCATCGACAAAGGTCCGGTGGTACAGCAGCGCACTGCGGACAACAAGGTGGAAATTGAAAGCGATACCAATCCCGGTATGGCATGGGATGGCCCGATGGGCGTACTGATCAACCGTGGCTCGGCTTCCGCGTCGGAAATTTTTGCCGCTGCGATTCAGGATTATGGTCGTGGTGTGATTATCGGTGAGCCGAGTTTTGGCAAAGGCACGGTACAAACCATCTTCCCGCTGGACCGTTTTGCGCCGAATGACAAAGTGCATTACGGCGAGCTGAAGCTGACGGTGGCGCAGTTCTTCCGTATCAATGGCGGCACTACCCAGCTGCGCGGCGTCACGCCGGATATCAAATTGCCGACCATGGGCGATTCCGAGACGTTTGGCGAATCGAGTTACGACAATGCGCTGCCGTGGGTGGCGATCAAACCGGCTGTCTACATTCCGGTGGGGGAGTTGAAGGAACTGCTGCCCTTGCTGGATAAAAAGCATGAAGCACGGGTCGCCAAGGATAAGGACTTCCAGTATCTGGCCGAAGACATTGCTCTGGTTAAAAAACAGCGTAAGGACAATCTGATTTCGCTCAATGAAACCTTGCGTCGCAAGGAACGCGAAACCCAGGATGCCCGCGCCAAGTTGCGTGAAGCGCGCTTGCTGTCGCCAACGCCGGGTGCCGATGATCCGATTCTGATTCCTGACCCGAAAGACGTGGCGAAACAGTTGCTTGCTGCCAAAGCCGGCAATGGCAAAACCACGCCGGCCAAAGTTGCGGCCGTAAAAGGTGCGCTGCGTACTGACGACGGTCTGCAGGGCGACGAGCGTTCGCTGGCAGCGGAGCTGGATGCGGAAAAAGCTGCCAAGGCTGCCAAGGATGTGTTGCTCAATGAAGCGGTGCACATTCTGGCGGACGAAGTGGCTTTGCTGAAGACGGATACCCGTATGGCATCACGCGTGCTGCCGTATGCCGTGGAGTCCGCCAAGTAAGCAATCGGCATTATTGATGTTTGCGCAATTTATGGCAAATTCAGGAGATATTCACAGAATATATTTCAGGCATTCTAAATAAAAATTGGAAATAAATTCTGCCGAGGAGCATGATGCATCTGTCTCCTCTATTCTCCTCCAAGGAAATAGATTTAGCCCGCTCCTGTAGCGGGCTTTTTTTTGCGCCGCGCTCTGTGCTGAATTGGCGTAGCCACAGCAATCACACCAGCGCCTGACTGTCCTGCTCACCAGCATTCAACCGTGCGAGGCCCACCAGCCCTTCCGCACTAGAATAGTGTGACTGCCCACCCTGCCGTGCGCCATCCCGGCCTGCCAGCGGGCAAGCACTGCCATCGCGCATCCGACGCCAGCCCAGTTGATGAAGCTCGTAACCAATCCCGCCGATCCTGGCGCAGATCAAGTCCTCGCTCCGGAACTGCAGGAGCTACTTGCGCTGAACCTCACGGCTCAGATGCTGTCCAGCCTGTCGCACGAATTACGCACCCCGACCAGCGTCATTCAGGGCTGGGCACAAGTGCTGCGTCGCGAAGGTCGCAGTCACACCCGCTTGCAGCGCGGTCTGCTCGCGATCGAGCGCAATGCCCGCATCCAGGCCGGACTGATCGATGACCTGCTCGATCTGGCCAGCCTGTCCAGCGGTCAGGTACAACTGCAGTTGCGTCCCCTGTCCGCGCTGGCGCTGGCCGATACCGCCCTGCTCCAGATGCAGTCCGCTGCCAGTGCTGCCGGCATCAAACTGGGGCGCCGCACTACTGCGGGCACCCCGCAAGTACGCGGCGATGCCGAGCGCCTCGGACAATTACTGTGCAAGCTACTCAGCAATGCCATCAAGTTCAGTAGCACTGGCACCGATGTCTGGCTCGCTGTCAGCCACGATGCCCACAATGTGTACCTGCGCGTCAGCGATCACGGTGTCGGCATCGCGCCGCGCCTGCTTGAATCGATATTCGTGCCGTTCCGGCCACCCGAACCCGGCCTGCCGCGCCAGCATGGCGGGCTGGGCGTGGGTCTGGCGATAGCCCGCAAACTGGCTGAACTACACGGCGGCAGCCTGCACGCAGACAGTGCCGGGCTGGGCCAGGGCGCCTGTTTCACCCTGTGCCTGCCTGTTGTGACGCGCCCTGCAGCAAGCTGAATTAATAAACTATTAAGTGAATTCAAGCCAGCTGAACATTAATGGCGAAAACTACCAAAACAGCGCCAAAACAGGTACAATAAATTTCCATGTGGAAATATGTTGCAGCTGTGCGCCACCCTGAAGTGGCCTACGCTATGATGAATTTCCACGCTTTTCAGGCCCGCCGGCCAACTGAATTGATAGACCGGGATCACTATGCCTAGCCGAGAAGAAATCCTGAACGCCAGAATACTGGTCGTGGATGACAATGCTGACAACGTCGATTTGATGTGCGAGATCCTGCGCGATGCAGGCTATACCAACGTCAGCGCGACCTTGCAACCTGAACAGGTGTGCGCCATGCACCGACAGCACGGCTATGACCTGATCCTGCTGGACTTGCAAATGCCGGGTTTCAACGGTTTTCAAGTCATGCACGGGCTCAAGGAAATCGAACAGGGTGGCTATCTGCCCGTACTGGCACTCACCGCCCAGCCCAGCTTCAAGATCGCGGCGCTGGAAGCGGGCGCACGCGACTTCATCAGCAAGCCGTTTGACCTGATGGAAATGCATAAGCGCATCCACAACATGCTCGAAGTGCGCCTGCTGTACCGCGAACTGGCCCAGTTCAGCCGCCAGCAACAGGCACTGGCCCTGCACGATGCGCTCACCGGCCTGCCCAACCGGCGCTTGCTGGAAGACCGCATCGGCCACGCCCTGCAGCACGCCACCCGCCAGCAACACAAGGCCGCCGTGATGTATCTTGACCTGGACGGTTTCAAAGCCATTAACGACACCCACGGCCACGGCGCCGGCGATGCCGTCCTGAAAATCGTCGCCGAACGTCTGAGCGGCTGCGCCCGCAAGGAGGACACCGTCGCACGGGTCGGTGGTGACGAGTTTGTCATCGTGATGGGTAGCCTGAGCCAGCGCACCGATACCGGCGAACCAGCGGCCAAGCTGATCGAGGCCATCGCGCGCCCCTATCTGGTCGATGGCCTCGAATTGCGCCTCTCCACCAGCATCGGCATCGCCCTGTTTCCCGATGATGCCGGCGATGTCAGCAAGCTCATTGAAGCGGCCGACAGTGCCCTGTATGCCGCCAAGCGCAGTGGCAAAAACCGTAGCTACAGCGCCCATCTGCTGCGTACTCAGAGCAGCCAGCCTCAGGCCATCCCGGCCAGCGCCGTCTGAACTGGCCCGCTAGCGTTTGACCTTGCGGGCCGCTTTGCGCAGACCAGCTTCGGTGCTGTGCGCCACCTGTCCGGCATGCTGATGATCGTCCTGCGCCACCACCATATCGGGCGCGACTTCGATGCGGGTTACACCAGCATCGACTGAAACCGGATCACTGGCGGGAAAAGTCATTTCCAGACCGTCATCGAGCAGCGTTTCCTTGGCACCGACTTCCGGTTCGCACAATTCCTGATCGGCCAGCGTGACAATTGCCGCCGCCCATTGTACGAATTGCAGACTCGCCAGCTCGCGCACCGTATGCACATTGAACGCCTGTGCCAGCGCCCGCGCATCACTGCTGCTCAAGCCGCGTAGTGCACTACAGGGCGCAGCGGCCAGCGCGCGCAAACTCAGTCCTGCATAGTCCTGATCCACGATGGTATCGATGTTCATGGTGTCCCCTTGCGTCGCCGCCGTTCCAAGCTTGCAGTGTGCGCAGCGACACGACATCCGTCTGTACGCTGACGAACGGAACGCTGCGGCTGCGGCTAAGACGCTACAGTACGCCATCGTGCGCCAGATTACCGCAGACTGGGGTATCATCGGCGCCAGCCTATACAGCCTATTCAGCCCGACGTGACGAGCCCATCATGCCTGCCTCCCCTGCTGCTCCTGCATCGCCCCCTTGCCACGTATCTGACGCGGCGCTCCCCACGGCCGACAACGCGCAACTGGTCGCGCTGCGCAATGCCGAACTAAGCGACCTGCTCGGTCATCTGCACAATTGCTGGGACAATGAGCGCCGCTCGCTATCGCGCCAGCTGCACGACAGTCTGGGCTCGTCGCTGACCGCGCTGACCATGCATCTGGGCATGCTGACGCTGAAGCTGCCGCCCGATCCCGCCCTGCAGGACCGTCTGGCACAGATGAAGCAGCTGCTGTTGCAGGTGGTCGAAACCAATCGCCAGATGCAGATGCAGCTGTGGAATGACAAGCTCGAGTTTCTAGGGGTGCGGGTGGCACTGTGCGAAGTCGTTGACCAGTTCGGTGCCCAGCAGCAGTTACACACCAGCTGCCGGCTACCCGAACACGAATTGCACTGTCCGCGCAGCCACGCTGTGGTGTTGCTGCACGCGCTGGAAGAAGGCTTACGCAACGTCGCGGCCCATGCACACGCCAGCGCCATCGATGTGCAGGTCGACGAAACGCCGCAGAGCATCACCTTGCGACTCGGCGATAACGGCGTCGGACCGGCTGCCGATGCCACGCTGGGGGGCGGAAAATTCGGTCTGCGCACCGTGCGCGAACGCGCCGCCTATCTGGGCGGTACGCTGACGCTGAGCGCTCGGGCACAGGGCGGCAGTATGCTGACGGTGAGCTTGCCGCTTACCACAGGCGCGCCAGCGGCAGCACCGCCCCACTGAACAGTGACCAGCGCGGCGTGTCCGCGCTCAGCCCGTGCGCCAGCCCCACATCAAGGGTCAGCAATTTACTCGGGCTATAACTAAGCGCCAGCAGCAGCTGGCTGTTGCGCCCGGCGCCACGGCGCCCGTTGCCGGCCCACTCGCCCGTCAGCCCCCAGCCATCCTCGAGCGCCGTAGATAAGGAAGCGGACAGGCCCAGCTGGGTGCGCCCGCTGTCTGCAGCGATCGCACCGATGCGGGTCAGATTCAGATTGGCATCCAGATGCAGCGCCCCCAGTTCCCGGCTAACAATGCCGTTGAGGCTGTAATCGGCGCGCCCGCTGCCCAGCCCTTTGCGCGCGCTGGGCAGTTTGCTGCCCAGTTCCAGCCCCAGTGCCGTGTCTTCATCGAGCACCATGGCCCGCTTGAGCACCAGCTGGGTATCGCCCACGCCACGGCGCCGGCCATCCGGTGTCGGTGCCGTCAGCCATCCCTCACCGCCGACCACCAGACCCCATTCCGGATCGAACGCCAGCTTTAGCGTGTACGGCAGACTGGCACGGCGGCCGTCGTCCTGCCAGCTGGCTAGACCACCCAGTTCAAGTTCCAGCTGTCCTGCCGTGGGCAGCTGGGCCGGACTTGAAACCGAAGGCCGGTACGGCGTTACGGCAGCAAATTCGCTGGCGCAGGCGCTGGCCGATAGCAGCACGGTGGCAAGCATTAAGACGGTTTTCATGGCGGTTCCCTCGCGGTAACAGTGTCTTGTGCAGTCTCACAACCAGCGTAGCAGCTTCGTCCGGCCACGTCGATTACTGTGTCACCAGCTCAGTCGGCAGACTCAGCGTTTCCTTGATCTCTTCCATCACCACATAACTCTTCGATTGCGCCGCACCGGGCAAGCTGAGCAGCATATCGCCCAGCAGCTTGCGGTATTCCGCCATCTCGTGGATGCGCGCCTTGATCAGATAATCGAAATCACCTGACACCAGATGGCATTCCAGCACTTCCGGAATACGCAACACTTCACGTCGAAACTGCTCGAAGGCCGGGCCGGATTTCTGATTCAGGGTAATTTCTACAAACACCAGCAGTTTCGCGCCCAGCGCCGGCGGATGGATACGCGCATGGTAGCCGGTGATGACGCCATCGCGTTCCATGCGCTTGACGCGCTCAATGGCCGGGGTAATCGACAGCCCCACCTGCTCGCTCAGGTCTTTCATGGAGATGCGGCCATCGTCCTGCAGGATGCGCAATATCTTCCTGTCAAGCTTGTCGAGAGTTCGTACCGATTCTTTTTGAATTCGCATGAAAATCCACTGAAATATGGAGTGTATATAGTAACTAATGCTAGTTAAACGAGAATACCATAGCGGAATATCTGGCATCTACAAATAAATCGGGAGACTGCAATGCGCGTTGTTATCTTGGGTAGCGGAGTAATCGGCGTCACCAGTGCTTACTATCTGGCACGTGCCGGCCACGACGTCACGGTACTGGACCGCCAGCCCGGTCCGGCACTGGAAACCAGTTTCGCCAACGCCGGCCAGATCTCGCCCGGTTACGCTTCGCCATGGGCCGCGCCCGGCATTCCCCTGAAAGCCATGAAGTGGATGCTGCAACGCCACGCCCCCCTCTCGATTACCCCGGACGGCACCCTGTTCCAGCTGCAATGGATGTGGCAGATGCTGCAGAACTGCAACGCCGAACGCTATGGCGTGAACAAGGAACGCATGGTGCGTCTGGCTGAATACAGCCGCGACTGCTTCAAAGCCCTGCGCGCCAGCACCGGCATCGAATACGAAGGCCGCCAGCAAGGCACCACCCAGCTGTTCCGCACCCAGAAGCAGCTCGATGATGCCGCCAAGGATATCCGCGTACTGGAAGAAACCGGCGTACCTTACGAACTGCTGAGCCGCGAACAGCTGGTTGCCGCCGAACCGGGTCTGGACCAGAACAAGCTGGTTGGCGGTTTGCGTCTGCCGAACGACGAAACCGGCGATTGCCAGCTGTTTACCACCCGCCTGACGGCCATGGCCGAACAGCTGGGTGTGAAGTTCCGCTACAACGTGGCGATTGACCGCCTGATTACCGCTGGCGACGAAATCCGTGGCGTGCAGTGCGGCGCAGAAGTCGTCACCGCTGATTCCTACGTGGTGGCACTGGGTGCCTACTCGACCCAGTTCCTCAAGGATCTGGTGAAAATTCCCGTGTATCCGCTCAAGGGCTATTCGATTACCGTGCCGATCGTCGATGCCGAAGCCGCGCCCGTGTCGACCATCCTCGACGAAACCTACAAGATCGCCGTGACCCGCTTCGATGACCGCATCCGCGTCGGCGGCATGGCAGAGATCGCAGGCTTCGATCTGCGCCTCAATCCGCGCCGTCGCGAAACGCTGGAAATGGTGGTCAATGACCTGTTCCCCGGCGCTGGCAATACCGCCGAAGCGAGCTTCTGGACCGGCCTGCGCCCGATGACCCCGGACGGCACGCCAGTGGTGGGCCGCACCGGCTTGCGCAACCTGGTCCTCAACACCGGTCACGGTACGCTGGGCTGGACCATGTCCTGCGGTTCGGCACAACTGCTGGCCGATCTGATTTCGTCGCGTCGTCCCGCGATTCTGGCCGATGATCTGGGCGTTAGCCGTTACCAGCCAGAAGCCGGTCAGCGCCGCCCGCAACTGGCCAGCGCCTAAACTGTCCCGGACAACTGCGCGGCCGGTGTTGGCACCGGCCTGCCGCAGTTTTCCCGTCGAACGGCGCCCTAGGTGGCGCCGTTTTGTCGTTTTGTCATGCAAAAAGCCACACCGGCGTTGAGTATGGCGTGGCGCATGCGTATAATTTTGATCATGAACAAACTCGAAGCCTACGGCCACATCGCAGCAATGGCCATCCGTGGCGAACTGGTTTTCCCGACCAGCGTTAACGCGGCACTGCGCGTCCAGCTGGCTCTGGACGATCCTGAATGCCCGATCGACAAAGCCATCAGTCTGGTGCTGGCCGAGCCGCAACTGGCAGCGCGCACCGTGGCAATCGCCAACTCCGCCATGTTCAATCGCGCCGGCGCACCTGTGATTACCAATGTGCGCGGCGCCATCATGCGCATCGGGTACCAGAATCTGTTTGCGCTGGCCGCCGCCATGGTGGTGCGCTCGTTCGGCAGCCGGATCGCTGATCCGCTGCTGCGCGCCAAGGCAGAAAAGCTGTGGGACCACACGGTAGCCGTGGCAGCGCTGGCACGCATCATTGCGCGCAAGGTGACGGGCGTGAATCCCGATACGGCGCTGTTTACGTCCATCGTGCATGAAGTGGGCGGTTTCTACCTGCTCTCGCGCGCCGACGAATTTCCCGGCCTGCTGGAAGAAGATACGGAAAACTGGCATGCCGCCAGTGAAGAAATCATTACCCGCGAAGTGATGCGCAAGCTGTGCATACCGGAACCGGTGGCGGAAGCGATCGAGAATCTGCGTGACGGTTTCCTGTCGATCCCGCCGGAAACCCTGTTCGACACGCTGCTGCTGGCGAACCTGCTGACACCGGTGAAGTCGCCGCTGCAGGAACCGGTGCGCGATCTGCCACCGCATTCGGAATCGGCGATCGAACTGTTCATCGATGACGAACAGCTCGAAGCCATGCTGGCCGAAGCCAAAATTCACGCCATCGAAATGAATGCCGCCTTGCTGGTCTGAGCTGACGAGGCAAAGGCACGCGGCAAGACGGCGTGCCGGTTAGTCGGACTGATCGCGCCTATCGAATTGATCGAGTTGATCGAGTTGATCGAGCCGGTACAGTTTTACCGCGCTATAGCACTGGTAAGTACGCCAGCCGCCCACCAGCACAAACAGCAGGCCCAGTCCCAGCGATACCATATTGTCGTGCCGGTAGTGTGCGCGCACGTCCGCTAGCGGCACCACCTCCTTACCGCCCACCGCCACCCCGTAGACGGGAAAGAACTGGCCCTGCACCAGTGCCCCGCCACTGCTGTCCTGCGGATCGAAACGCACTTTGACGGGATAGTTAATGGCATCGCGCAAGGCCGTTTGCAAGCGCTGGTCGGGATCGCCTTTGGCATACAGGACAAACTGGCGCGGCTCGCCACGCAGGCCGAAGTAGTAGCTATCAAACGTACTGCGCTGCCATTCCAGCCGGCCGCTGGCCTGCTGCAGTTGCTGCACCGCCGGAAAGCGCCATTCCAGCACGCCAAACAGCAGTATCAGGCCGATACCCAGCAATAGAACAAAGTGCGCACCGCGTTCACTGGCCAGCCAATATCTCATTTTTAATCACGTTCAAGGCAAGGCTGCCATGATACATGGACGCGCCCGCGCGGGTGATAAATCCTTAGCTCAGTCACCATCCAGAAGCGCAGGCTGATCGGCCACCGCCAGCAGCGCGTTCAGGGACGGCGGCAGCGACTGGCGCAGCAGAAGGTGGCGCAACTGCTCGGGCGCCAGCGGACGGCTGAACAGATAGCCTTGCATCTCGTCGCAACCGTTGTGGCGCAGGAAGGCGCGCTGCTCCTCGGTTTCCACCCCTTCCGCGATCACCCGCAGGCGCAACTGGTGCGCCAGCCCGATAATAGAACTGGCAATGGCTTCGTCACCGGCATTGCTGCCCAGGTCACGCACAAACGATTTATCGATTTTCAGGGTGCTGATCGGGAACGATTTCAGCGCCGACAGGCTCGAGTAACCGGTGCCGAAATCGTCGATCGACAGGGAGATCCCCATCGCGCGCAATTCCGCCATCTTCGCCACGGCCTGCTGCAGATCGCGCATGATCACGCCTTCCGTCACTTCCAGCTCCAGCCATTCGGGCGCCAGACCGCTTTCCTCGAGTGCCTCGCCGACCCGTTGCACCAGACGCTGTTCTTCGAACTGGCGGGGCGACACGTTGACCGAGATGCGCAGCGGCGACAGGCCGGCATCCTGCCATGCCTGATTCTGCTGACAG
>JAIELO010000273.1 GCA_019752915.1 Burkholderiaceae bacterium | reverse complement strand
GGCTTCCGCAAGCATGTACTGAACACCCGGCAAGCCTTGCTGTTCAATGAAAAACTTGCGCAGCACAGCATCGCTTACGGCAATCCCGTACTGCGTGGCGAGACCGCAAAAAGCGCCGCCTTCATTCCCATGATCAGTGGCGACGAAGTCACCGGCGTGGTAACGCTGCAGCACCTCGATCTCGAATTTGCCTTCAGCGAGGCCGACGTCACGCTGCTCAAGACCATTACCAATATTCTCAGCGCGGCACTGGAAAACGCCCGCCTGTTTGCAGAAACCCAGAAGCTGCTGCAACTGACGGCTGCACGCGCCAGCGATCTGGAAGTGATCGGCCGGATCGGTCGCGAATTCACCGCCTGTCTGGATATGCAGGCCGTGTTCCATTCGCTGGCCCTGAATGTGCACCAGCTGCTCAAGACCAATACCTTCTTCGTGCTGCTCATGAACAGCAACACCCAGAAGCTGGACATGGTGTTCGGCATGGAAAATGGCGCCGAGCTGGCGCCGTTCTCGCTGGCCCTCGATGATCCGCTGGCCATGTCGTCGCGCTGCGCGCGCACCCGGCTGGAAGTGGTCCGCCACATGCGGCCCGGCGAGCCCCGTTATCTGGCAGGTGCCTGCCCCAATCTGAGCAATCTGTACTCGCCACTGATCGTTGGCGAGCGCCTGCTGGGCGTGATGTCGGTGCAGACCATGGAAGCCAATGCCTACGGCGAACGCGAACAATCGATCTTCCGCACCCTGTGTTCATACCTGACCATTGCCCTCGACAACGCCGCCGCGCTGGAAGCCCAGCACGAGGCCGAAGCCCAGCGCGCGGCCACGCTCGAACAAGCCAATGCCACACTGGAGCAACTGGGCGCGATCGGTCGGGAAATCACCGGCAATCTGGAACAGGCCGCCGTTCTGTCGTCGCTCGACCGTCACGTGCGCGCCCTGCTCGACACCCACAGCTACCGCATCTACCGGCTACGCTCCGGCGGCAGCAAGCTCGCGCTGGTACTGGGAGTCGACAATGGTCAGCGCCTGCCACGTAATGACGAACTGCTCGACATCGAACCAGCGGCCGCCCTGTGTATCGCCGAACAGCAGGAGGTTCTCGATGCGCAGGCTGGCAGCAGTGCCATTTATGCGCCCCTGATGGCGGGCGAACTGGTACTGGGCGTGATGTCGATCCACACCCCGCGTGCCCATGCCTACGGCGAACGCGACGTGGCCATCTTCCGTACCCTGTGTGCTTACGGTGCGATTGCGCTGGCCAATTCGGATACGCTGGCGACGCTGCGTAAAGCCCAGGCCATGATCATCCAGCAGGAAAAAATGGCCTCGCTGGGGCAACTGGTGGCCAATGTCGCCCACGAGATCAATACCCCGATCGGCGCCATCAAGGCCAGCGGCCATAATATTGCCGAGGCGCTGCAGCAGACACTGGGCAATCTGCCCCGCCTGTTCCAGCTGCTCGACGAGCCAGCCCAGCAACTGTTCATCGACATGTTGCAGCACACCCGTACCACTGGCGAACTGCTCAACACGCGCGAAGAACGCGCACTGACCCGCGACGTCACCGCTGTGCTGGAAGCGGCCGGGATCGAGGATGCGCGGCGCAAGGCGGCGGTGCTGGTAGAGCTGCGCGCCCATGCTCACGCCAGCCAGTATCTGCCGCTGCTGGCACATCCGCACAGCGACTTCGTGCTCGATACGGCCGCCAGCATGGCCTCCATCGTCAGCAGCGCCAGCAACATCAATACGGCGGTGGAACGGGTCGCGAAAATCGTCTTCGCGCTCAAATCCTATTCGCGGGTCGACAGTTCTGGCGAACTGCGTGAAGTCGATCTGGGCCAGAGCCTCGATACGGTGCTGACGATTTATCAGAATCAGACCAAACAGGGCATCGAGGTGGTGCGCAATTATCAGCCGATCGGCATGCTGCGCTGTCTGCCGGACGAGCTGAGTCAGGTCTGGACCAATCTGATCTACAACGCCATTCAGGCCATGCAGAATCAGGGGACGCTGACCATCGACATCGGCCGGGTCGGCAACGAAGCAGTGGTTTCGATCCGCGATACCGGCTGCGGTATTCCGCCGGAAATCCGCGACCGTATCTTTGACGCCTTCTTCACCACCAAGCCGGCCGGTGAAGGCAGCGGACTGGGACTCGACATCGTGCGCAAGATCGTCGACAAGCACCGCGGCCGCATCACCGTCGAGAGCGAACCCGGTCATGGCACTATGTTCTCGGTACACCTGCCGATGCAGTAATCTGCGGCGTGCAGGCCCCCTCCGGCGCGCCTAGTGCTTGTCGACCTCGGCCAGCATGCGCTCCAGATTGGTACTACGGGCCTGCGTATTCGGATGCTGCTCGCCCAGCTTGTCCATCTTTTGCACGTTGTCGATGAACATGCCGAGCTGATTGGCGGCCACCGTATCCGGAGTAGCCGGCGGCAAACTGGCCTGATAGCTGCGGATCACCTGATGCAGTTTCTTCTTGTCGTGCAAGGCGACATCGAGCAGGCGCACGGCGCAGGCATCGGCCTGCATTTCCTGATCTTTGGAAAACACCACGAAGCGCGTCATGATGTCGTTGGAATACGCCAGCACCGAGCCCGGATTGCTACCGACGCCATCAATCAGCTTGCGCAGCCCGTCCAGACTATCAATAGAATCGGTCATACGGGCCTGAATGGCGCGGGTTTCATGGCGCTGTAACACGTGCGCCAGTTCATGGGCGAGTGCGAAGTAGGCTTTGTCTTCATTTTTCGGCACCACCACCAGATCACGGTCGATCACCAGAAAGCCGCCCGGCAAGGCTTGCGCATTGCCGCTACCTTTGCGCACATCGATCTGGAATTTATACGGCATGTCTTCCTTTACCGACGTCAGCAGCAACTGCATGATCTGGTTAGCCTTTGCCAGCGCCGGCCGGTTCGCCTTGCGTTCGCCATCGAGAAAGTCGGCCACCATCTCGGTGTGGATGCGTTCTCCCAGCATGCGCTCGGCTTCCATGGGCAACCAGTTCAGGTTCTTGCCGGCCAGCCGCAAGGTGCTGCGCAAATCCATGCTCTGCCCGCCAAAGCCGTAGCGTGCACTGGCGTTATTGAGCATCAGTTTGGTACCAAGCTTGCCCAGCGAGAGCAGGCTGTCCGTGGTACCGAACGGTTCAACCAGCGACTTGCAACTGGGATCGAACTCGTGGGCCGACAGGGCGAACACTTCGTCAATATCCTTGACCTTGGTAGGCGTGCCAGCGCTGCCCGTAAGACGACTGAAAAAAGATGGGCTGTCATCGCTCTTTTCCGCTGTATCACCCTTCTCTCCCTTATCGGTCTTCTCACTTTTTTCCGGCTTATCGCTGCTACCGAATAGACTCTTCACCCGGTCGAACAGGCCGGGCGCTTCGGCCGGTGGCGCTTCTGCGACTGGTGCGACTGGCTGCGGGGCTTCCGCCACCGCTGCGGCTGCGGCTGCGGCGACGCTGGCCTCGGCACTAGCACTGGCACTGCTACTAGCGCTGGCATGCGCCTTGGCAGAAGCTTTGTCGTTCTTTTTAGTGGGAGCCGCCATGGCCGACTGTAGCGATACCAGCCCCAGTCCCGCCAGCAGCAACGTAAGCGCGGCAAATTTTCGTCCTTCGGTCATGCACTTCTCCTGTCGGTGCCGTTGCGCGGCAACGGTCTGCAAAAAATTAGAGTGCCAGCAATACACGCAGCTGCTGGTAGACCCGGTCGCGCTCGGCAAACAGATTGGCCTCGTCATAGATCGCGGCCTGATACACCAGTCGGGCGACCGGATCCAGTGCGGCATGTTCGAGCTGCGCCAGTTGCGCCGCGACCTCACGCCGATCCGCTTCATCGGCAAGGGTGTACTCGCCATGGTAGGTCGCCATACGGGTCACCAGGGTCCACTGGTAGGCTTCACTACCACTGGCCGGCACGTCGAATTCAAGCGCCGTTGCAAAGTTCACCGCTAGCGGCTGATTGCCGCGCAGCAGCTGGAAGGAGCGGATACCCTCCGCAGCAGCACTGCGCAGATCAAAGTGCACACCGGCCGATCCGGCCAGCACCGTGCCGTTGGGCATGCCGTCGGGAATGGCTGGCTCGAGACGGCGGCCACCGGTTTTCTTGCTCGACAGCAGGCCCGCCCACACTGTGCCGAGCGACTTGGCGCTCAAACCGGCGACCACCTTGCAGGGGTTGCTGGTACGCAGTTGCCGGGTCGCTTCGGCCAGCTGCGGCGATTTCTCGCTCTGGTTCAGGGGCGGTACCACACACTCAGTCGCTGCGCGGGCAGCCGGCAGCAGGCACAGCGATAACAGCAACGACGTCCACTTCAACATAGCTTTCACCTTGATTTACGAATGACTCAACATCAGCTGCAGAGCAGCCACCAATACCCACCAGTAAGCGGCATGACGCACCGCGAAGGCCAGTACGCCGGGCACATCACGCCAGCCTTGCACCGGCTGATAGAAACCGAACAGACTGGCCGACCACCAGCGTTGCGGCCGCTGAAAACGACGCCGCCGCAGCGTGCGCAGCAGCCCCGCACACAGCACCAGCATCAGAGCGGCAATCAGCCCGACGAAACCACTCAGCAATGCCCCCATCCCGGTCACGGCGTAATAATCAGCCAGCACGGCCAGCAGAACCACCGGCACGCTCCAGCCCAGCAGATGCCGATACGGATAGGATTCGTGTGCAGCATGGCCATGGGCTGTGGCGGCAACCGGCCAGAGCACCGGCAGCACCCGGTCCAGCAAGGCTGCCAGCACCGTCACGCCAACTAGCACCGGCAGCGCCGGCCAGTGGTGCAGCAGCTTCAGCAGAACGCACACGACGAGTCCGGTGCACAGCACCGACATGACCTGCGCTTCCATCAGCGCCGGCCTTGCGCGTTCATGCAGAGGTGCCGTAGCGCTCAGTTCCAGACTGGCACCGATCGGCCCGCGTACAAAGCCGTCGATCAGCATGCTCAGGCCGATCAGCATCGGTGCAATCAGAATCCCGTAGGAAAACAGCAGCACCGACAACTGGAAGAATAGCCACAGCATGGCCAGGAAGTAGGCGACGAATCCGATCACTAGCAGAGTCGAGTTTTCCCGAACAAAGCCACGCGCGTGCAGGCTCAGCTTCAGGTAGCGCAACCAGAAAAAACCGATACCGAGCGAGAACACGAATGCCGTCAGGACATCCACCAGAAAGCCTAGCGCGTGCGGCAATTCGTGCACCGGATGGGCCTGCGTCCACGCAATGGCCGCGTGTATCGCGACCCCGGGCAGCGGGCCCATCGGCGTCAGAAAACGGTCATCCTTGCTGCCGCCGTAGTCACCACCGAGATACACATCGCGCTCGCCCCAGTTGCGGATGCTCTGCACGGCAGGGTCGTCCAGCGCCAGAGCCACCACCTGCTTGCTGAAACCGGAGAAGTTGATGGCTTCGGCCGCTGCATCGTCGACCGCAGGATCGGCACCACGGCGTAACCAGCGTTCCGCACCTTCAGTGCGGGCCACTTGCGCGCAGGCACCCACCTGCCCCCGTTCATGCATGGCGTCGGCCATCGCATCACTTTCGGGCACATAATCGACGACCGCACCAAGCGACACGTTCAGGCCGCCATCACCGAACACCACGCCGGCCTGACAGTGCGCCGCCAGCCATGCCGCCTTCTGGGCCAGCAGGCTGTCCGAAGCGACCCGGTATGGCATCAGCAGCACCAGTTGCTGGGCATGCTGATCGAGCAGCGCGTCAAGCTGACGCTGGCAGACCGACTGCGTTTCCTGCGCCGCCGGCGACAGATCGAAGTCCACCAGTAACTGACGCGGGCCGCGCGCCAGCAGCGCCCCCAGATCCTCGGCCAGCTTGCATCGGTCCAGTGGCGAACGCTCCTGATAACGCTGCTGCCACTGGTTCTCGCTCAGATACAGCACCAGTGGTCCGCTGCTGTCGAGCGACACTTGCGGCGCGCTCACCAGCGCCTGATTCGATACCACCAGCAGCGACAGCTTGGTGAGGATGGTCAGTGCGCCAATGTTCAACGCCAGCACGGCCAGCGCGGCCGAAAACAGGCTGGCGCGCAGATCGCCATTAAAGTGGTGCGCACACAGGTCGGCCAGACGACTGAACGAGCGCCACAGACGCAGCAATAAACCGGATGGCGTCGGCGTGGCGGGGGGATGGCTAACGGTCATGGGTGCTCAGGCAGGAGGAAAGTGGAAGAAATGCTCGTCACGTAACTGGACACGGGCGATCTGGCGCCCCACGGCGGCGAGACTATCGAGATGGGCGACGCTATCCATTTCCTGCACACTGGCCGGATCAATTCCGGTGCAACCCAGTTCGGCTAGCCCGGCCGCAGTCAGGTCGGCGTTATAGCGCACATAGCTGAACAGGCTACGCCCGCCTAAGGCGGGCAACCCCACCATATCGCCCACTTCCTTGTCGATGGGCGGCCCGTACAGGCAGCGTCCGAAGGTTCGGCACAACAGATCCTGCTCGTGGACCGCCGACAGGATCATGGAAGGCGTCAGTTCCTTGGCGTCGTACAGCAAATTGAGTTCCGAGCGTTTCAGTGCGCGGTTCACATGCGGCACCGTGCCGGTACCCACCGACACCAGCAGCAGAGACTGTTCGCCGGTCGCCCAGTTGACGCCATACGGCGCAGCGGTAGCCGTCAGCAGCGCACGGAAGGCCGGATTATTATATGAGGAGATACCGCCGTCGATGAAAATGAACTCGTGCTCGCCGACCTGCACCGACTCTGGCGGGAAATACGACGGTGCGGCAGCACTGGCCCGCACCAGGCGCCACAGCGGCAGATCGAGATGGGGGTGGCGCTGGTCGAGATTGAATTTTGCATGGGGATTGTTGGTAACACACCACGCCTGATCGGTACTGGCATTGCGCATCACCATCATCAGCAGTGTGCGCAATGGCGCATTGCCCAGTGTATGCCCGGCCCCGAAGACGACTTGTAGTTGCTGGGAAAACGCTTCATCGCGGTACTTATTGTGAAAGCGCTCCAGCCAGTTGGCAGGCTCGAACATGGCCGCGCCACATTCGCGGTAGAAGCCCTGAATGCGCGCTACCGGCATGCCGTAGGCGATGGCGGCGGCAATAATGGCGCCGGTGCTGGTGCCGGCCACAAAATCGAAATAATCGGCCAGCACAAAACCGTCGGGATTGCTGCTACGGGCAGCCAGTTGCTGCTCCAGCGCGGCCAGCACTTCGAGCGCAATCAGGCCGCGGATGCCGCCGCCATCGAGGGTCAGGATTTTCTTCGGCGCCGGGCTTGCCAAACGCACCCGCAAAGCCTCCTGCGTCATTGACTGGCGCCCACGGCAGGCAGCGCCTGCCAGAGGCAGGCAGCGGGTGCGGGGCGCGTACTACGACACAGTTCAGGCATGGGCTTTGAGTTTCATCAAATTACTATTGGTTGTTTTTCATTATCAAGGCAAAAATACAAAAAGACAATTTTTCTTGCAGCAAGTGTCGCATAAACCACCGCCGCACCATCCAGCAGATAAGCGCAACAGTCGTGACAATGTGTGCATTTCATGGGATTGCAAAGTGCTATTCTTGACCTAGACAAAGTAGACCACACTTACCAATCGCGGTAATTGGCGATAGCACCTCCGCTCACCACACAATGGGGAAGCACTATGAGACTTTCGTTACAAGCGCGTATCAATGCCATGACCGCCGTGACCGTAGCGCTGGCAGTGGCCATCGGCTCCCTTGGCCTGTACGGGATGCAAACCTCGAATCAGGGACTCGAGACCGTGTACGAAGATCGCACGGTCGCGCTAGAACAGGTCTCGCGCATCGATAGCCTGCTGCTGGAGAACCGCCTATCGATTGCCGCCAGCGTCGAGCACCCGGAAGCGTCGCATGTGCGCGAGGAACTGGCCAGCATTCAAGCCCGCAACCGCGAAATCGATAGTACCTGGGCGGCCTACGTGGCCACCTATCTGACCCCCGACGAAAAAGTGCTCAGCGATCGCTACGCCGCCACTTACCGGCAGTTGCAAACCGACATACTCACTCCGCTGATTGCAGCACTGTCCACTGGCCAGACCGAGGAAGCGCGCCGCCTGCAGAGCGCCCTGCAACGCAGTATTCCCGGCCTGAACCGCGACCTGTCAGCACTGCGCAAGCTGCAGGTCGATGTGGCGCGCGAAGAATTCGACAAATCGGTGCTCAACTATCAGACCCAGCGCAATCTGATGCTGGCCACCATCATCGTCGGGGCGATCGCCACTGCCGTGGGTGGCTGGATCATGGGGCGCAATCTGTATCGCTCGCTGGGTGGCGAACCCGAATATGCAGCCAGTATCGTCCGCGCCATCGCAGAAGGTGACCTCAGCGTCGCGGTCGCGACCGCCGAGCGTGATCAACACAGCCTGCTGTACTTCATGCGCCAGATGAAGGACCATCTGGCCAGCTCGGTGCATGAAATCCGCCGTTCCACCGACACCATTGCGCTCGCTTCCGGCGAAATCGCCAGCGGCAATCTCGATCTGTCCTCGCGCACCGAGCGGCAGGCCAGTTCGCTGGAAGAAACGGCTTCGTCGATGGAAGAATTGACCTCCACCGTCAACCATAACGGCAACCATGCCCGTCAAGCGCACCAGTTAGCGCAGGCTGCCGCCAGTGTGGCGCAGCGCGGTGGCGGCGTGGTGTCGCAGGTAGTCGACACCATGGGAGCGATTGATGCCTCGTCGCGCAAGATCGCCGACATTATTGGCGTGATCGATGGCATCGCCTTCCAGACCAATATTCTGGCGCTGAATGCTGCCGTGGAAGCCGCACGGGCCGGTGAACAGGGGCGCGGCTTTGCGGTGGTGGCCACCGAAGTACGCGAACTGGCGCAGCGCTCGGCCTCCGCAGCGCGCGAGATCAAGGCGCTGATCGGCAACTCGGTCGAGCAAGTCAGCGTGGGCAGCGCACTGGTACAGCAGGCCGGCACCACCATGGAAGAAATCGTCGCCAGCGTGAAGCGCGTCACCGACATCATGGGCGACATTGCCGCCGCCGGTGCCGAACAGGAAATGGGGATAGGCCAGATCAATCAGGCCATCGGCGAGATGGATGGGGTAACCCAGCAGAACGCTGCGCTGGTGGAACAGGCCGCCGCCGCTTCGCAGGCACTGCGCGAGCAATCAGTGCTGCTGGCACGTACCGTCAGCGTGTTCAAAATCGATGCGCAGCAACTGGCGCCCACGCTGGAGGTGTTGGCGCCCGCTACCCCGGCACAGCGCGCCACTGTGGCCTTGCGCGATCAACGGCGCCGGATCGCCGCCTAGGCTGACGGCGCAGCCGCCAGCATGCGCAGCGCGGCAGCGGCTAGCGCCGGTGTCAGATCGATGCCATTGCTGGCGTGCGGCACGGTGTTGCAACTGACCACCTGCGCGACACCGGCGCCCTGCAGCACGGCGTAGGCATCGCCGGCAAACAGTGCATGCACGGCGATGCACACCGGCGCGCTGGCGCCCACCTGCTGCAACTGGCCGGCAGCTGCCACCATGGTGCGCGCGGTCGACACAATATCGTCCACCAGCACCGGGGTACGCCCGGTCAGTAGCTGTGACGGTGGCTGCGAGACGGCCACCTCGCGATCACCGCGACGCACTTTACTCAGCACCGTATAAGGGCAGCCAACCAGTGCTGCCACCTGCGCCGCCCACTGCTCACTCTCGCCATCGGGACCGACAATCACCGGATTGGCGACCTTGTCGCGGATCCATGCCGCAATGGAGGGCGCCGCCGGCACCACTTCACTGGCCACGCTATACACTTCATCGAGACTGAGGATACGATGCAGATGCGGATCGACCGTCACCAGCGCATCACAGCAGGACGACAGCAGGCGCGCAAAATGGCGCGCAGTGATGCCCTGCCCCGGCTGGAACACCGCGTCCTGGCGCATATACGGTAAGTACGGCAGCACCAGTACAATCCGGCGCGCCCCCAGCTCGCGTGCCACACTGGCGGCCAGATACAGCGCCAACAGCTTGTCGTCGGGATGATCGAGTGCCGCCACCAGCAGCACCGCGCGCCCGCGCGGCTCCGGCAGAATCTGCGGACAGCTTTCGCCATCAGGGAAACGGTGCAAGGTCAGTGCGCCAGCCTCGCAATCAAGATGGCGGCTGAATGCCGCGGCCAGCGCTTCGGCACCGGGCATGGCCAGCAATAAAGGCTTCATAGCTGCTCCTCGATGGTGTACAGATTTTCCTGGGTTTGCGCATAGGCCAGTGCGTACGCCAGCTCGCCGGGCGACTCGGCATGCACGGTGTACAGCGGCTGGCCGACTGCCACCTGCGAGCCCAGTGCCACGTGCAGGTACAACCCGGCCGCAGTGGCCTTTGGCGCACCGGCCAGTTTCGCCAGCCGTGCCAGCTGGCGGTTATCGATCGCCACCACCTTGCCGGCATGCTGCGCCGTCATGACCCGGGTATGTGCCGCGCGGGTCGGCTCGCGCATGCCGCCTTGCGCTGCGCACAGTGCCTGCATCTTGCGCCACGCTGCGCCACTGGCCAGCACTTCACCGGCCAGTGCTACACCCTGCCCCGGCAGCGCCTTGCCACCAAGTTCCAGCAGACGCCCCGCCAGCGTCACCGCGCGCTGGCGCAGATCATCGGGCGCACCGCTCTCATTGCGCAGCACCGCCAGCACATCCCACGCTTCGAGCGCCGGACCGATACCGCGTCCGACCGGCTGCGAGCCGTCGCTCTGCACCACATCGATAGCAATGCCGAGTGCCGACCCGACCTCGATCAGCCGTCCAGCCAGCGCTGCGGCGGCAGCCGTCGAACGTACCTTGGCGGTGCGCCCCACCGGAATGTCGATCACTACATGGGTGGAGCCGGCCGCAATCTTCTTCGATAGCACCGAGGCCACCAGCAAGCCGTCACTATCGAGACCCAGCGGGCGCTCGACGCGGATCAGCATATCGTCGGCAGGGCTGAGCGACACCGCGCCACCCCAGACAATGCAGCCGCCCTCCTGATCCACCACGCGGCGCATGGCCGGCAGATCCAGCCCCACCGGCGCCAGCGTTTCCATGGTGTCGGCCGATCCGGCCGGCGAGGTAATCGCCCGCGACGAGGTCTTGGGTATGGTCAGCCCGCAGGCTGCCACGATCGGCACCACGATCAGCGTAGTGCGGTTGCCGGGCAGGCCGCCAACGCAGTGTTTATCGACCACGATGTCACGTTCCCAGTGCAGGCGCTGGCCGACGCCGACCATGGCACGCGTCAATGCGATGGTCTCGGCGACATCCATACGATTGCCGGAACAGGCAGTAATCATGGCCGCCATCTCGATATCCGAATAACGCCCGGCCGCGATATCCTGCACGATGCCCTGCACCGCATCGCTGCTGAACGGACGGCCGTAGATCTTGCCGCGCACGGCGGAGAACGATTGCAGCGGCGGCGCATGGGTGACCTTGACAGGCGTGCCATCGGCCGCATCCAGCGCATGCCATGCCGCTTCGGACAGGCCTAGCTGGTGGCGCCCGATCAGCGTTTCATGCACCACATTGAGGGTGGCCACGATCTGGCGTGTGCCACAGCACACCAGCAGGCGCGATTGCGCCTCGAAGCCTTCCGAACGACAGATTGGCGAATCGCTACGCAGATAGGCAACCAGTTCCTGATAGGTGTCGATACCGAGCCGGCGCACCACCAGCGCATCGGGACTCTGATTCATAACAGCTCCACTTGTTCTTTGTATTCGGGCACGCGGCAAGGCCAGT